>JBGSKE010000172.1:0-9444 GCA_041741355.1 Negativicutes bacterium
TCGATTTTTACACCCTGACTACCACCTGTTGCCAAATCGACCTGCAAAGACTGTTCAAGGACGGTTTCAACACCGGTCATGGGTTCTTGCGCGAACCAAACGACATCGCCAGCTATTCGGCGCTTGCCTGCATTGCCATCCAGTCCAACCAAAACGACCAGCATGGCGGCCAAAGCATCCCCTCCTTCGATTACGGCCTGGCCGACGGCGTGCGCAAAACTTTTGCCCGCCGCTACTGGGAAAATCTGGTCAAAACCATCGAGTTCTCCACTGACAATCAGGAAGGACTTGCTGACAAAGTCAAACTGGCCTGCCGCGAGATCAACGAGCGTCTGCAGCTGAAACCGGAAATCACCGGCAGCAACGGCTATCTGGAAGAAGAATATCGTGTGTTGTCAACAGTGGTAAATCCTGAATTGCTTAAGAAAGCGCAGGCGTACTCGCTGAAACAATCGCTCAAGGAAACCGAAAAAGCCACTTATCAGGCGATGGAAGCCCTGATTCACAATCTAAACACCATGCACAGCCGCGCCGGCGCCCAGGTTCCGTTCAGCTCGATCAATTACGGCACCGACATTTCGCCGGAAGGCCGGATGGTCACCCGCAACATCCTGTTGGCCACAGAAGCCGGGCTGGGTTATGGCGAAACGCCGATTTTCCCGATTCAGATCTTCAAGGTCAAAGAAGGCGTCAACTACAACCCGACAGACCCGAACTACGATCTGTTCCAGCTGTCCTGCCGCGTCAGCGCCAAACGGCTGTTCCCCAACTTTTCGTTCCTCGACGCACCGTTCAATATCCAGTTCTATGAGGCCGGTCGACCGGAGACCGAAGTGGTCTACATGGGCTGCCGCACTCGTGTCATCGCCAATGTCAACGACCCGACACGGCAAATCGTCACCGGTCGCGGCAATCTCAGCTTTACTTCCTTCAACCTGCCGCGGTTGGCACTGCTCAGCAACGGCAACCTAACTGATTTTTACGAGCGGCTCGACGCTGTCATCGCCCTGTGCATTGACCAGATTCTCGACCGGTTCGAAATCCAGTGCCGGAAGAAAATCCGCAATTTCCCGTTCCTAATGGGCAATGGCATCTGGCTGGATTCGGAAAAACTGGGACCGGACGATGAACTGCGCGAGGTCCTGCGTCACGGAACCCTGTCGATTGGCTTTATCGGCCTGGCCGAAGCCCTGAAGGCGCTAACCGGCCAACACCACGGCGAAACAGCCGAAGCGCAGAAACTCGGTCTGGAAATCATCGCCCGCATGCGAAAGCGTCTCGACGAAGCCGCGCAAAAACACAAGTTGAACTTCACCCTGCTCGCCACCCCGGCCGAAGGGCTCGCCGGTCGCTTCGTCAACATCGACCGCAAACGGTTTGGCGTAATTCCCGAAATTACCGACAAAGAATACTACACCAACTCGTTCCACATTCCCGTCTATTTCCCGATCGGCGCCTACGAGAAGATCCAGCTGGAAGCGCCGTATCATGCCATGACCAATGCCGGCCACATCACCTATGTTGAGTTGGACGGAGATCCGGCCAAAAACCCTTCCTCGATGGAAGCGATCATCCGCTGCATGAAGGAAAGCGGCGTCGGCTACGGCTCAATCAATCATCCGGTCGACCGCGATCCCGTGTGCGGCTACACCGGCATCATCAACGGCAGCTGCCCCAAGTGCAACCGCAAGGAAGCCGACGGCGGCCCGCAATTTGAGCGGATTCGCCGCATCACTGGCTATCTGGTGGGTACGCTCGACCGGTTCAACAATGCCAAGCGGGCCGAAGAACGCGACCGTTTCAAACATATGTCGGTGCCGAAAGCCTAACAGCCGGGCTTCGAACTAAAATAGCAAAAGGCCCTGACGATTCCATTGCGGAATTGTCAGGGCCTTTTAGTTAAAAGAACTCAGACCACGCGGTTTTCACACTGGGCAATCGCCCGTAGCGACTGCATCAACGCTGCGAACCGCGCCGGCGTGATCGACTGCGGTCCGTCGCATTTGGCATTGTCTGGATCGTTGTGCACCTCAATGATCACCCCGTCAGCGCCGACCGCCACCGCCGCTTTGGACAGCGACTCCACCATCCAGGACAGGCCGGCCGCATGGCTGGGGTCGACCAAAACCGGCAAATGACTCTGCCGCTTGATTGCCAACACCGCACTCAGATCCAGCGTATTGCGGGTGTATGTCTCAAACGTGCGAATGCCGCGCTCGCAGAGAACCACAGTTTCGTTGCCTTCGGCCATTATGTATTCGGCGGACATCAGAAACTCTTCAATCGTGGCGCTCATCCCCCGCTTCAGCAATATCGGTTTGCGGGTTTGCCCCACCGCTTTCAGCAAATCAAAGTTCTGCATGTTGCGCGCGCCGACCTGGATCACATCGACTTCCCGCTCAAACCGGTCCAGCATCGAAACCGACATGATTTCGCTGACGATTGGCAAGCCAGTGGCGGCCCGGGCAATTTTGAGCAGCTCCAGTCCCTCTTCTTTCAGCCCCTGAAAACTGTAAGGGGAACTGCGGGGCTTGAAAGCGCCGCCGCGCAAAAATCCCGCCCCGGCTGCCTTCACCGATTCGGCGATACTGACGATCTGCGCTTCACTTTCCACCGAGCACGGCCCAGCGATCACCGTCAGCCGGTCGCCGCCAATCTCCTGCCCCGACGCCTGTACTACCGTGTTGGCCGCGCGAAACAAACGGTTGGCTTTCTTATAGGGTTCTTTCAGCTGTAACACTTTTTCGACGCAAGACCTGCGTAGCAGTTGTTCCTGGTCCAACCGCGCCACATCGCCGGTCAGGCCAAAAACAGTCCGCATGCTATCTGCACTTCGGTTTACAAAGCAGCCTGCCTGTTCGATTTCCTGTTGCAACTCTGCCAGTTGCTGCTCGTTCGCCGACGGATCGATTACGATGACCATGACTCCATCTCCTCTCGCGTTGTAAAAGTTAAGCAAATAAAAAGAAGGCCCCGAACGAGCCTTCTTCTGTCGCCTATGCTTTGCTGCCGCACCTTTCTGGCGGTCAACTCACCGGCAAGAACTCCTTCGCAAAACCCGTATTCTGTGTACCCCAATAAAAAAAGCCAACGCTAAAAAAGTAGCGCCAGCCAAAAGAGGTAAAATATTGGGTTTGCCGAGTTGATGCCAATGCTATGTTCACGATGAAAGCAACCTCACTTTTTGCCTGTGGGAACGATTGTTGTCATTGTATCAGTCAACAGCAAAAGTGTCAACCTTTAATAAATTTCGCCGCACCAAGCAGTCTTAGTGTAATATTTTCACTCCCTCGCAATGATCCTTAGCACCGCACTGTCAAAACCGTTGTTGCATTTGCAGCATGGCCCGCGGTGGTGTGATGCCGATCCCGTTGAATGGATACTGCACTTCCGAAATAATGATAATATTGCTCCAGATCATCGCCGAGACAAAAAAGATCAGCAACGCCTGCGCCCGGGTGCTGTGCATCGAAAAAAACAGCGTGAAGCCAATGGTGACCAATCCACCGAAAACTACGGAAAACCAGATCGGGAACGGCAATTCGTAGCGTTTTCCGTACAAGCGAGTATAGCGGAACTCACGCATGGCGGTAAATCGTTGCAACATCTCGGTATAAGCCGCCTGCTGCTGGATCGTTTCCGGTTTGATCGTTTTGAGGGTAGCCGACACGGCCAATATCGCCGCCTCTGCTTCCGGCGCCGGACGGTGGGTTGCCCGGGCCATGCCGGCCCATTCCGGACCGACTACCGCATTCACATAGTCGCGCAGATTTTGCTGCAAGGCTTTGCCGCCACTCTCCGGGAACCAATCCGCCAGATGATACAGAGTGCCGACGGCAATTGCCTCGGACGAAGCGCAGCGTTCGCCGGCGATATATTCGTCATGCACGGTATCGACCATCAGGGCAACAGTCACGGCAAAAATCGCACCGACCACAGAGTAAACGAAACCGGCTACTTCGTGGTTGCGTCGCAGGGTTTCGCCGCCGATGCGCTTGCGCAGCCACAACATGACCACCACCGCCAGCGACGACAGCAGCAGAACAACCGCGATATACAGCAAAAAGATACTCATCCCGTTTTCCCCCTTGCGCTGCTGCGATCAACCTTTGACGAACCGTTTGGCAATCGACACCGCCATCACGGCATCGGGGGCATAGGCATCAGCGCCAGCTTTTTCAGCATATTCCGCTGTTAGGACCGCGCCGCCGACGATGGTGCGTCCTGCAAATCCCGCTTTTTTCAGTGCACCAATCGAACGGTCGATCTGCGGCAGGGTCGTGGTCATCAGCGCACAAAGACCGACAATATCCGGTTTGTGTTCCGCTGCCGCCGCCACGATTTTCTCCACCGGCACGTCCTTGCCCAAGTCGATGATTTCAAAACCGTTATTCTCCATCAAGGCAGCGACGATATTCTTGCCCAGGTCGTGGATATCGCCAGCAACTGTTGCCAACACGACCTTGCCAAGTGTTTCGGTCTTTTCCGCCGGCAACGCGTCGCGCAAAACTGCAAACCCTTGTTTAAGCGCTTCGGCTGAAAGGAGCACCTGCGGCAGGAAACAACGACCTGCGCCAAAGTCTTCGCCCAGTGCGTTCATGCCGGCGGTCAGGCCATTGTCGATGATGTAAGCGGCATTGCGTCCGGCTGCCACAGCAGCGAGCACCAAGCCTTTGACGGCTTCTTTTTCGCCCTGGACAATCGCCTGGCGCAGCTGATTGACCGGGTCCGGTTTTTCGCCGACTATTTCCCGGGAAATAGTCGGCGACGTTTGTGCAGCAAAGCGTTTGCTATATTCCAGCCCTTGCCGGTCGTGGCCAAGTAGCGCCTGTACCGAACTGATCGCTTCATTCATCAGCGGATCGAGCGGATTCAGGATCGGCGCATGCATACCGGCAGCCGCCGCCATCGCGAAGAATTGTGAATTCATCAGGTCACGCCGCGGCAGTCCGTGTGACACATTGCTCAGACCCATCGAAACCGGCAAACCGAACTCTTTGCCATACAGCCGGATCGTCGCCAAGATGTCGACTGCCGATTCCGGATTGGCTGCCAGAGTAGTCGCCAGTGCATCCAGCAGCAGGTCCTTTTGCCGGAAGCCAATCGCCGTAGCCGCCGCAATAATCCGGCGCACGGTATCGACCCGTTCCTGGGCATTAGCCGGCAACCCGCCGGGAGCGAGCGGCAGGCACAGAATGGCTGCGCCGTATTTTTTGGCAATCGGCAAAAACTTTTCCAGTCGTTCCGGTTCCGCCGATACCGAGTTGACCAGCGCCCGACCGGGATAGACCCTGAGACCGGCTTCCAACGTGTCAGGGTCAGTCGTGTCGATTGCCAGCGGCAATGTCACCAGTTGCGACAATTCATTAACCAGCCGCACCATCAGCGCCGGCTGGTTAATGCCGGGAACCCCGGCATTGACATCGAGAATCGCCGCGCCGGCCGCCTGTTGGGCCAACGCGTCATGCTTCACCGTCGCCAGGTTGCCTTCGCGCAGTTCAGCTGCCATCAGCTTGCGGCCGGTCGGGTTGATCCGTTCGCCGATGATTCGGACCGGGAATCCGTTGCCGAGATAGACCGTCGCCGAACGGCTGGTCAGGCTGTGCGCTTCGCGAAACGGGGATTCGACTGCCACAGGGCTTAGTCCGTTCAACGCTGCCTTGGCAGCGGCAATATGGGCCGGAGTGGTGCCGCAGCAACCGCCGATTGCAGTCACACCGGCGTCGACAATTTTCGGAATCCAAGCCGCGAACTGTTCCGGACTGAGCGGGAACGTCGTCCGCCCATCCGCCTGCAGTACCGGCATTCCGGCATTGGGCCGCAGCGTGACCGGCAGCGAAGTAGCCGCC
Source organism: Negativicutes bacterium (assembly GCA_041741355.1). Taxonomy (GTDB): domain Bacteria; phylum Bacillota; class Negativicutes; order UBA1444; family UBA1444; genus UBA1444. The sequence goes on from JBGSKE010000172.1 coordinate 5,850, forward strand.
ACCATTTTGGCAATCACCGGCAGTAGCTGGTCTGGGCCAAGTGAACAATTGGCGCCGATCATATCAGCCCCCAACGATTCAAGCGTAATCGCCGCCGTAGTCGGATCGGTGCCGGTCACCGTCCGTCCCGACGCTTCAAACGTCATCTGGCAGATCACGGGGACCCGGCCGTATTGCTTGGCAGCCAGCAGCGCCGCCCGCATTTCCTGAATATCGATCATCGTCTGGATGATGAAATAATCGACGCCAGCTTCCGTCAAAGCTTGCACTTGTTCAGCGTAAACGTCAAACACTTCGTCAAACGACAGCTCGCCCAGCGGACGGATCAGCTTGCCTGTCGGCCCGAGATTGCCGCCCACCCGCACATTCGCCCCACCGGCCAGCCGGGCCAGTTTGACGGCGGCATGGTTCAAGGCAAAAACTTCTTTAGACAATCCGTAGTGAGACAGTTTGATCCGGTTCGCGCCAAACGTGCAGGAGGTCAGCATTTCTGCGCCCGCTGCCACATAGCCACGATGCACGGTCAAGATTGGCTCCGGGTTTTTCACTGCCCAGGAATCCGGCGACTCCCCCGGCTTCAGCCCCATAGTTTGCAGCATCGTCCCCATTGCCCCATCAGCCAGTTGAATTCTGTTCATGAAACGAACCCCTTCCGCATCTTGTTATTACTGTCAGCACAGCATTTCATTTTTCATTTTGTCTGTATTATACTTGATTGGCGCGTATTCACGCAAAATATACTTATTTCTCAGCCGCCACACGGTTGAAATCTGCGCAGCAGGCGAGTATAATAAAAGAGCGTTAAATTTGGGGTATTAGCTCAGCGGGAGAGCGCTTGATTCACATTCAAGAGGTCGCTGGTTCGAAACCAGCATGCCCCACCAAGGTAATTAAAGGGTTCCGACGATTTCGTCGGAACCCTTTTTGCTTATACCCATATTGCGCAAATTCACCCCGGCGGTTTTTTCTGTCAGCGTATAGCACCAACGGATTATACTATACTTTTTCCCAGCGCTTCCGCTCGTTTCAATCCATCCGTGTTCAAGATATCCTGTTTGTCTTGAACCCCAGGAACAATAATCACGCCACTGTCTTTCCAGCCGAGGAATTCCGCCATCAGATGATAGGATTTAACGATTCCGTCATAAATTCTCAATTCTTCGCCGCCACCAACGACAAGCAATGCACATTTTTTCACTTTGAGGGGTCTCTTCCCGACCAAAAGGGCATAAAACTTGTCGATTGCCGCTTTCAACTGGGCGGGAAACGTAAACCAATACAACGGGCAAGCAAACACCACCATGTCGGCTTGCTCAACCAGGGGCGCCAATTCGGCAAAATCGTCAGGGATAGAGCAGGCAATACCTTTGCTGAAGCAAGTCTGACAGGCGATACAACCTTTTATGGATTTTTCCGCGGTCGCGAACTTAACGGTCGTATGCCCTGCTTGCCGTGCGCCGGCGATGAACGCATCCGCCAACTTATCGCTATTCCCGTTCTTCCGGGGGCTTCCCGTTAATACCAGTATGTTTTTCGCCACATCGATTCCTCCCAACCAACTTCAATTCGTTCGACTGTCTCTGCAAAGCAGGTCGTGCACTCTCCTATTCTGTCGACACAGGGAACCTGCTATAATATTATTCACTAATGCTCTAATTAGCAATAACGCACTTTTTTGTTCTATAGTATCCTTTTGTATACCAATCACTGGAGGGATGGCGAGTGGCAAAAACGCGAAATACACCCTATCATTGTCACATGGAATTAACTATCGATCTCATCGGCGGAAAATGGAAATCTTTGATCTTGTGGCATTTAGGCGAAAACACTTTCCGTTTCAGCGAACTAAAAAAGATGCTGCCGCAAATAACCCAAAAAATGTTGACGCAACAGCTTCGGGAATTGGAGCAGGATGGTCTGCTCAAGCGATTTGTGTATACCCAGGTGCCGCCCAAAGTTGAATACTCCTTGACCGAAGAAGGCAAAACCTTGTTACCTATCTTGGAATCGATGTGCCAATGGGGCATGAATTACGCCAATCAATCCCAGGCGATCAAACACAGAATCTCGGCAAATGCTCTTGGCGAGTCGGATTCTCGGGCTCTGTGAACGAATCTGCTTGGCGACGGCGCTTGGCGCACGTCGGTCATCCGGTCGGTCTCATACTTCTTGCCCTTCTTCGCCCGCCTCGTCAGCGCTGCGGCAGCGACGCCACCAGCGCTTCGTAATACTCTGGCAGTTTTTCTTTGTGCAGTAGATACCAGGCGTCCAGCGTCGCCGGGGAAAACACGTCCAGCCGCTCAAAAATCCGGCAGGCAAACTCCAGCGGCGCAGTTCCGGCCGCGGTGATCAGATTGCCGTCCATCACAGCCGGCTGCTGCTCATACAGCGGCGATCCGCTATACGCCTCGCCGCCCATCATGCGCAAAAACTCCAGATCTATGCTGGTGTGGCGATGCTGGTTGAGCAGACCGACCCGCCCCAGGGCCACCGTCGCCGCGCAGATCGCCGCCACTGGAATGTCAGCAGCCAAAAACGCAGCAGCTTTCTCCAAGACCATTTCGTTCTGCAGCGTCAGCCAGCCGTCGCCCCCCGGCAGAATCAGCATCGCCGCATCACTCAGGCAGATTTCATCGACGGTGAGGTCTGGCAACAGCCGCAGACCGCCCATCGTCGTAATCGGTTCCCGCGACAGGGCGCAGGTTTTGACGCGCAGCGGTACCGCCGCTGGCTGGAAAAATCGCCCGGAGTGAAGTTCCGCCGTGGCGTAGCCCGCCTCCCAGTCCGCCAACGTATCCTGCAGATAAACATATACCGTTTTCATTGTTTTCTCGACTCCTCTCATTTCACACTATCGGAAGAAACTCACCGGGCAAATCACGTTATTCTACAGCAGGGTGCAGCGTCTCACGCAATATGGGCCAACCTTTTCGCGCAGCCGGTCCAACGTCCGTTCCAACTGTTCCTGTTCCGCCGCATCGTTATCGAACGTACGTTTGTGTTTGTAGTATAGCGGATGAATCGTCCCGTGTAAAGCGATCCAAGCTTGAAGTTTTTTCCGGTGGCGAAAAATCAGCCTTAAAACCGATCCTGGATCGTTTCAATTTTGTCAAATTAAGTCGATTTTCAACGATTTGCACCGCTGCCGCGCCTCAGCTAGAAAGCTCCGCCACCCATCTTTCAAGGCGACCTATAATAGGTGTTGAAAAACAACATGCTAGGCCGGTGGCAAGCGATAGCGCAGACAGCAGTTTAGCAAATCCACATCCGAACGAAGATGAAGTACGTCAAAGCGATCAAGGGCAAAAAAACCGACAAGAAAGACGCTAAGTGGATTGCCGAGCTTTTCAAGTGCGACTTGGTGCGTTCCAGTTTTATTCCTCCGCCGGATATTCGGCAACTTTGCGATTTGGCTAATGGTTCCCACTACCAAGCCCATAGCGGACTTTCACCGCCGAGTTACTGCCCATGCCGGGCGATCGAGTAGATGGGGGTGATTAGCCCCCGACCTCTCACACCACCGGACATGCGGGTCCGCATCCGGCGGTTCCCATAGATTGACGCAGTTTCTCATAGTGTGCAAGCAAACTCAACA
>JBGSKE010000173.1:0-8144 GCA_041741355.1 Negativicutes bacterium
CCATTCGTTGCGTTGAACGCTTCATCCATGAAAAACTACCGTATGATGAAAACGGCAATTACCTGATTATCCAAATCGAAGGCGAAAGCGAGGAAAAGCTGGAAGACTACGCAATGCGCATTGACGAACTTTGTTCGGCCAATGGTGGACTGGAACTGCTGGTCGCCAACTCGGCCCAAATTTGGAAAGCGCGCAAATCATTCGCCGAAGCGGTACGCCATGAAACACTGATTCACAGCAATGAAGATATCGTCGTGCCGATCGATAAAATGCCGGAATCAATGAAACACATGGCAGGCATCTGCGAAAAACATGGTGCAGCAGCGCGTACTGTCAGCCACGCCGGCGATGGTAACATCCACCTGTCGATTTTGCAGGGCAGCGTGCCGTTGGCAGAATGGCCGGAGCGCTTGTCTCAGATTCATCATGAAATCTTTAGTTATGTCTACCCGCTCGGCGGCAAATTGTCCGGCGAGCATGGCATCGGCTACAAAAAGAAAGCGCTGTTTCAGGAATATACCGATCCGGTCGAACTGCAGCTGATGCAGGCCATCAAAAAGGCCTGGGACCCCAACCTGATCCTTAACCCCGGCAAAGTGTTCGACTGTTAAATTTTCATTGCCAGTTCATAGGCGTCCTGAATGCAACGCGCGATTTTCCCCGGTTCCACTGCATCACCGACCAGATAAACCGCTGGGATTTTGCCAGCAATTTCTTGCGCCAGCTGATTGCATGAACGCGAACCAATTGCCAGTACAACCGTATCGACAACCAAATTTTTTCGATTCCCATCGGCTGTCTGGACACAGACTCCAGCGGACGAAATATCGACTACTTGCGTATCTGTCATACAAGTAATTCCCAGTTGCTGGATCTGCTGTTTGACTCCCCAACGCGTACTGATTCCAATATCCATTCCAACGTCATTTCTCATTTCGACGATCGTTACTTGCCTTGTGCTTTGCCGCAATAATTCATGGATAAATTCATCGCGCTCTGCATTGTGACGCATGAGGAATTTGGTTTGTTCAGCGCTTAAGGTTCCCTGATCCGCCAGCAATACCGCGGTTTCGCAGCCAACCGCGCCGCCGCCGACAACTACTACCCGCTGCCCCGGCATGCACTCGCCTGCCAGAACAGACTGGGCTTGCACAATGTCCGTTGCGTCCGGCAAGATCGGAAATGGGGCTGATATTGGCGTGCTACCTGTGGCAATGACAACCACGTCCGGCTGAAACGCCAAAATCTTTTCCTGAGTAGCTTCCTGGGACAATTCAATGGAAACATGATATTTCGTCAGCATATGGATTTGATACTCGGTCAAATAGCGGAACTCTTGCTTGCCGATCGGCTTGGCTGCATAAACCAATTGTCCGCCCAACTGTGCTGCTTTTTCCCAGACAGTAACCTTGTGTCCCTGTTCAGCGGCGCGAATCGCAAACTCCATCCCGGCTACTCCGCCGCCCACCACCAAAATCTTCTTGCTGATCTTCGGCAAATTTCTGTTCAGTTCCCATTCCCTACCGGCCTGATAATTGATCATGCAACAAACATCCTGACCAGAGAAACGCCGATCAAAACAGCCCTGCCCGCAAGCAATGCATCGCCTGATTTCTTTGATTCGGTCCGTTCGCGCTTTATTGGGCAATTCGGGGTCGGCGAGCAGCGCCCTTCCCATATTGACCATATCGGCAACCCCCAACGCAACAATGCGTTCGGCCTCTATCGGGTCATTGATGCGATTACTGGCAATAACCGGGATCTGAATCGCCTTTTTAATCCTGGCGGCCAGATAGGCATACCCGCCGCTCGGGAGTTCGCCAGTTGCCTGAGGAATTTTCGACTCATGCCAGCCGCCGGTAACATTGATTGCATCGACAGTCACTTCTTCCAATCGCTGCGCCAAGCGAACTGCATCTGCATTCGTGTTTCCCGCTTTTACAAAATCATTGCCGCTCAAACGAACAATGATCGGAAATTTTTCGCCAACAGCGGCGCGGATTCCTGAAATGACATTCAGCAAAAAACGCTCACGATTCTCGCAGTTCCCGCCATATTGGTCAGTACGCCGGTTTGTCAACGGCGAAAGAAACTCTGCGATCAAATAGCCTGCGCTGCCAATAATTTCAACGCCATCAAACCCAACACGTTTTGCGCGCAAAGCAGCATTGACAAAACTTGCCTCGGCTTCTTTTATTTCCAGCAATGTCATTTCTTTCGGCGTCTCACGAGTATATCGATTAGCGATTGCCGACGGCGCTACCGCCTGAGCGCCTATTTCTTTTGATTTTGCATAGCCGCCTGCGTGATACAATTGTGCAAAAACCTTGGTTTCCGTTTGGTGAATGGCAGCGGTCAGCTTGCAAAACCCGGCATTATAGCTGTCGTCATACAAGCAAAGAATACGTAACGACCTGCCCAGTTCATGGACTGCGCAGCCGCCGATTGTTATCAGGCCGACTCCCCCGCCAGCCCTGGCCTTGTAATATGCGATAAGTCTGTCGTTGACATGCCCATCTGTTGAGTAAGCATGATTAAGTGAAGGCATTGCAATACGGTTTGTCAAGGATATGCCGCCAATGGTTATTGGGCTGAACAAATATTTCAAGTTCATTTGCATTCCTCCCCTTTGCCATAATCTGACCATTTGTCAAAATGCGTTTACCTTGCAACGGTAAACGCATTTTGATTGTGCGTATCAGTTAAGGGTAATAGCAATTTAATCCATTCAATTCAACCGGCTTGCCGATTAGAACCCGTAAACCATCGGCGCAAATACACAGGTAACAATGGTCAGAATGATTGTGATGGGCAAGCCGATTTTCACATAATCCATATAACGATAACCGGCAACCAGCGTCTGGGTAACCGCCGGCGTCCCTATTGGCGTCGCCAGAGCAGTGCTGCCGCCAATGATAATTCCAATGACGAAAGTTTCCGGCGAAACTTTCAGCGCAAATGCCAACGGGATAAAAATCGGCGCCAGCATCGCTACAACAGCGGTATTGGACATAAAATTTGTCAACACCGTCGAAAGAAGGATCGCTACAACCAACAATGCATATGCAGACGCTTCCGGACCGCCAGCGGTTTTCAAGATAAAGTTGGCAATAACCTTGCCGCCGCCGCTGACATCCAGCCCTTTTGCAAACCCTTGTGCGGCGCTAAGTATTACAATGGTGTTCCAGTCCATATTGCGCAGGGCTTTTTTAAAGTCAATACAACCAGTGGCCATCAGAATGCTGGCGCCAACCAGAGCAATAATTCCCACATTCCAGATTTTGAATATAAATCCAAGAACACAGCCGATCATGACAGCACTGGAAAGGATCATCTGCCAAGTGACCTTGACTTCTTCTTCTGCTGCCTCTGCGGCAGTTACATCAGCTACCTGGTCTGGAAAATCGAAAGTTTTTTTCTGCATGGAATAACCGATAGTAACCAGGTAAATCGCCAGAATAACGGACAGTGGTCCAACCAGATAACCCAGCTCAAAGAAGCCAATCGGCCTGGTGCCTGCTGTTTTTATCAATATGCTTTGACCAACCAACTGTGCCGTCGATCCCACCATGGTTCCGGCGCCACCTAATGCAGCAGCCATTCCCATGCCCATTACCAGGTTTTTGTTGGATAGTCTTCCGTTCGAACGCATCACTACAGCGCCAATAATCGGCAAGAACATGGCCACAACTGCAGAGTTGCTCAAAAACGCCGACAGAACAGCGGCCAGAATCACAATCACAAAAAAGAACAACCGCTCATTTTGACCTAGTTTGCTCTTAATCAGCTTTGCGCCAATTAATTTTGCCACCCCGGTTTCGAACAAAGAATCTCCCACAATGATCATGCCAACAACCATCATGGTTACAGTACTGGCAAACCCGGCAGATACATCGGCATATTTTATAATGCCGGTAAGCGCCATTGCCAGAGATGCCAACATGGCAGTCACAGCTAGAGGAATTTTCTCGAGAATAAAGGAAACAATTGTGATACCGATAATGATAATGGCCAGCGTACTTTGTTCCATTTTTTTACCCCCTTCACACTATAAGCCGGGATCTACCAAAGGAATGATGGACAGAAACGCACGCCGCTTCGCCACGACCCCATACCCCCACACGCAACTAAATCTGTAAATTTTCGAAGGCCATTGCCATGCCGAGTCCGCCGGCGATGCAAATCGATGCCATGCCGTAGCGCACGTTACGTTTGTGCATTTCATGAATCAACGTGGTGGAAATCCGGGCGCCGGAGCAGCCGAGCGGATGACCCAACGCAATCGCGCCGCCATTGACATTGACTTTTGCCGGATCAAGCCCCAGTTCTTTTACACAGGCAACCGCCTGCGCCGCAAAAGCTTCGTTGATTTCAAACAGTTCAAAGGAATTCAGCGTCAAGCCCAACGGATTTAGCGTTTTCAGCAGTTTGTGCGTCGCCGCTACCGGTCCGATACCCATGATGCGGGGATCAACGCCGGCTGCCGCCCCGGCGATGATTTTCGCAATCGGTTTCAAGCCCAGCTGTTCCGCTTTCGCCTTATCCATCAACACCAAGGCGCTAGCGCCGTCATTTCTGCCGGAAGCATTGCCGGCCGTAACGAAGCCGTCGGCAAAAATCGGTTTCAACTTTGCCAGTTGCTGCAGATCCGTATTGCGTTTGGGATATTCATCCGTTGCAAAAACGATGGGGTCCTTTTTCTTTTGCGGCAGAATCACCGGCACAATTTCCGCGTTAAACTTGCCGGCATCCATCGCCGCGATTGCGCGTTGTTGGCTTTGCAGGGCAAATTGATCCTGCTGCTCGCGGCTGACATTGAATTGCCTGGCCACATTGTCTGCCGTCTGAATCATGTTGAATACGCCATAAATGTCTTGCGGTTGCGACTTGGGCTGACTTTCGGTATTGGGGTCGATAAACGCGGTATTGCCGTTACCGACACCAAACCGGGCATTGCGGATATAGAACGGCGCCGTGCTCATGCTCTCCACGCCGCCAACCAGAACGGTGTCCGAATAGCCGCATTGAATTTGCTGCATGCCGTTTAACATCGCCTGCATGCCGGAGGCGCATTGACGGTGAACGGTGTAGCCGGGCACACTCTCCGGCACTTTGACCATCAAAGCCGCCACTCTGGCAATATTGGGCGCATCGGTTGATTGCTTGGCGTGCCCGGCAATCACTTCGTCAATAATCGCCTTGTCGATGGCCGCTTTTTCAATCGCCCCTTCAAAAGCGATTTTCAGCAACGCTTCCGGCTGAAGACTCTTTAATGCACCGCCAATAGAGCCAATTGGCGTACGGACTGCAGATACAACAACTACTTCTCTCATGCTCGCCCTCCACTAGTTTCTTTTATGGATTTTGTCATCAGCGGCGGTTAGTTGAACCCGCCATCAATCACAATCGTCTGGGCAGTGATGTAGCTTGACTCATCGGATGCCAGGAAAGCGATCAGATTAGCTGCTTCTTCCGGAGTACCGTAGCGGCGCAGCGGGATGGCCGCCAATTTCTTTTGTTTGGCTTCTTCTGGAACGGCACTATACATATCTGTCATGATCGAGCCGGGAGCGACGGCATTGACATTAATTCCGTACTTGCCCAGTTCTTTGCCCATAACTCGGGTCATGCCCATAATAGCTGCTTTGGTTGCCGCATAGTTTGTCTGGCCAAAATTGCCGTTAAACGCGGAAACTGAGGACAGATGAACGATTTTGCCGTATTTCTGTTCAATCATCGTATCGATGACCGCTTTGCTCATCAAATATGTGCCTTTGAGATTCACATTGATAACCCGGTCAAACTGCTCTTCCGTCATTTTATAAAATTGCGCATCTTGCGTAATACCGGCATTATTGACCAGAATGTCGATCCGGCCAAAAGCGGCCAATATTTCCGCGATCATCGCGCTCACCTGATCTTTGTTGGCAATATCGGTTTTGAAGCCTTTAACCACGCCATAGCTCGACAGTTCTGCCACCGCCGTTGCAATCCGCTCACCATTTACATCGCAAATCGCCACGCTGGCGCCTTGCTGCAAAAACGTCTTGGCTGTCGCAAAACCAATACCCGCCGCGCCGCCTGTAATCACTGCAAATTTTCCTTTAAGTTTCATCGAAATTCCTCCCTATTTTTCGTCAGCTTATCTCTGCTTGTCCGTGAACAGTTTGCAATTATCAGAACAGTCTACAATTACGCTTATTATCCATTGCGTCAGATTGTTTTGTAAATTATCAATTAGTCTATCTATTGTTAACTTAAAATCTAATTAAATGTGTGTTAAAATAAACTGCAAGAATTTGGCGAAACAAAAGGGGCGAACGAAAATGATCGGACTTATACAGCTCCAATATTTTAAAGCGCTTGCCGAGCGCGAACATCTGACGCAAACTGCAAACCAGCTGATGATCTCCGCCCCTTCGTTAAGCGCCACCATTAGTCGTCTGGAAAGGGAACTTGGTTGTCAGTTGTTTGACCGCGAGGGGCGCAATATACGACTGAATGAACGTGGACGGATCTATCTGCGTTATGTTAACCAAATCTTTGACGCGCTGGACAATGCCAAGCTGGAAGTCAACGATGTAGCCAGTCAGCAAAACCAGCATTTGTCGATCGGCATCTCCAGCCCGATTGTCTGGCATCATTCATTGCAGGCATTCATTAAACAACATCCGCATATCACCCTGTCGCACACCTTGGTAAAACGCGATCAATTTGAAGACTCCGCCTATTGCGCCAAATTCGATTTCATCATTACCGCGACAAGTGATCTTTCTGGCGATCACTGGGAATCGACGATCCTGATGGTGGATGACCGACCGACTTTGGCTGTATATCCCAATCATCCGTTTGCCCAGCGCCAGGAAATCCGGTTAATTGATGCGAGAGACGAAAACTTTATTGCCGTGACCAAAGATTTTTCGATGCGAAAATTTTTCAATGACTCCTGCGAATTAGCAGGGTTTTCGCCAAAAATAGTTTTAGAATGCGATTATATGTTGCGCTCCGTGATGCTGGCTTCCGAGTACGGAATCGTCTTTACCACCGAGTCGGGAGCAAGGACCGGCGTCTTAGGCGATGCAGTATTTGTCGGCATTATCGATCCGCCGCTGCGTCGCACCCAGGCAATTTTCACCAATAAACGCCACTACTTGTCGCGAGCCGCCATTGTGTTTCGCGATTTTATCGTTGATTATCACCAAAACTCTTAGCGGATTTAAAACCGGTCGGCCTTCTCATCCAGCTGATGCGCCATCGCCCGCAGTTCCTGCATTGCTCCGGCCATATGGGAAGTGGCCTCTGCAACTTGGCTGATTCCTTCCTCCACCTGACGAATCTGTTCGGCATTCGTCGCGCTGCCGGCCTGAATCGCCTTGATGATTTCATTGATCTTGGCAATCGACTGCGTGCTATTGGTGGCCAATTTGCGAATTTCCTGCGCTACCACGCCAAATCCGCGGCCCTGTTCGCCAACCCGGGCTGCTTCTATCGCGGCATTCAGCCCCAGCAAATTTGTCTGACCGGCAATCTCCCTGATAAAGCCCAGCACATCATTGGTTTCCAACACTTGCGTTTGCGCCGCTTTGGCCACCTGCGCCAAGGTGCGCGTAATAACAGTAATCTCTTCCGATTGAGCGGTAATTTCCTCGGCTGTCGCAGCAAGTGTACTGATATTTTTTAGCAGGCTATCCGCCATTTGCTTCAGCTCGTCTTGTTGCGCCAATGATTGCGACAGCACGACCGAGCCGATAATCTCGTCATGGTTGTTGTAAATTGCGCCGACCATTACCTTGTAGGGAAACCCGCGTACTTTTTTGTCAATCACCGTTTTCAAACTGGCCCGTTTTTCATGGATGACCCGATAGGCTCCGGAGCCTTCTTTGAGTGGTTGATTGACTTCTATCTGAAAATCCAGATCTTTGGCCGGGTAATAACGCAAAAATTTCTCCCGGTCGCTGATGGCGGCGCCGACCTCGCCGCCAAAAGCTCCATGAATCGCCGGTAAAAATGCCAGCAGGTTTTGCAATATCGTTTGATCCTCTTCATTCACAGCTCCATCGCCATCCTTCTTTGTAGTAGCTACATCATCTCCACAAAACTCTGGATTTTGGTGCGAGATTGCCCACTGTCGCCGGTGCTTTGGT
>JBGSKE010000174.1:0-1790 GCA_041741355.1 Negativicutes bacterium
TCAACATGGACGGGACCGCAATCTACGTTGGCCTTGCCGCCTTGTTTGTCGCACAGGCTTATGGAATTGAGTTGAATGCAGGTCAATACATGACCATTATTCTGACCGGCACCCTGGCCTCGATCGGCGCGGCCGGCGTACCCGGCGCAGGCTTGATCATGTTGACCCTCGTGTTGACTTCTGTCGGCCTGCCGATCGAAGGCGTCGCTTTGATCGCCGGTATCGACCGTGTTCTCGACATGGCCCGGACCACCCTGAACATCACCGGCGACGCCGCAGGTTGCGTCGTGGTTCAAAACAGCGAATCCAAAAGTTAATTTCAGATTCAAAATGTAACCCCAATGGGCTGTATCAAAACAGATATTAAATCCTGTTTTGATACAGCCCATTTTGTATAGCAGTAAAACCTTTATTCCCCGCTGCAGCCCGTTGCAAATTTTTCGCAATAGCGCTCAATCGCAAACTTTCTTTTTAGCCCTTTGTCGTTCATAAAACGGATTTTGCCAAATATTTTCCGTTCACCCCAGGCCCGGTCGTGCACGCCGCCGATGCTCCAGGCAATACCAGCGTAGCCGTTCGGATCGCGCCCATCCAGTTCATATTTATCATTCAGATAAATAGCCGTTTCCATCGCCTGACGCGGACTCCCCGACCATTCAAGAATTTTTTTCGCCCAATACATCCGCATGTAACCGTGCATTTTACCAGTGGTCAGCATCTGCCGCTGCGCCGCATTCCAGATTGGATCATGGGTGCGGGCCTGTTCAAATTCATCCCGTGTATAGATGTATTCGCGCACATCATCGATATGTTCGCCTAGCGTCTTCTGCGCCCATGTCGGAAAGCCTTCGACCGTATCATACTGCGGATTATAAAGACAGAAATTGTCCGCCAATTCGCGCCTGACAATGAGTTCTTCGAGGAAGGATTCGGCGGCAGGCGTTGTCGCATTCCGACGCAACACTTCCAGGGCTACCCGCTGCGCCGATAAATGTCCAAAATGCAAATACGGCGAAAGATTGGACTGCAGTTCCTGCGTTGGATCGTTGCTCAGCTTGTCATAGCGGCAGATTTTGTCCTGCAAAAACGAGTCCAGTTGCGCGTTCGCCGCCTGAGCGCCAGGAGTCAACCACTTCACTTCGCCGACATCGTGATTGATTTGCAAGCTGAACAACAATGCCTCAATGTCGGGAAATGGAACCGCTGCCGACGCTGCCGGAAACGGGTGCGGCGTAAGAAGAGGAAACTCGGTCAGGTATTCTGGCAGTTGCTTTTTGATTTTGGGGCGAAGCGTATACGCTGCAAATTCCAGTTTTGACGAAGTTTGCCAGCCGGGAACAATGTTGTGGGCGTCCACTTCGTGAACAGCGATATCTGTCGTGGCAAGCAGCTTTTCTTGCCATTGCTGTTTGATCTTTAGCGGGTCAAAGTCGCCGACAACCAAACCTGCCTGCTGCTCTGCCAGCCATGCAGGCAAGACTTCCGGCGGTTGTCCCGGCAGTAGGGTGCAAGCGATATTTTTCCGCCCCAACGCCGCAAAGGTTTCCGCCAGACCACGCAACATAAAACCGTATTGTCGCCGCGTAGCCGCCAAGAAAACCGGCGCCAGGCAAAACACGACCAACAGCGGTTGTCGAAACTCAATCGCCCGCTGTTGCGCATAAAGCAGCGCCCAATTGTCGTCGGCCCGTTGGTCGCGACTCATCCAGTACACGACCGGCCCAGTTGACTGTTTTGCTTCGCGCAATACACGCACGCGATTCAAATTCATAGCCGGTCTCCGTTGCACC
>JBGSKE010000175.1:0-4572 GCA_041741355.1 Negativicutes bacterium
AGTTTAATCTGTGCCATGCGCGTTACCTCCCCGCCTGCTGGCCGGATCGCCCGGGCAGCTTATAACTTTTGCGCAGCGGAAAGAAACCGAATCCGTCTTCCGGCGCCAGTAAGGCGCGCGGGTCGGGATGATCGACAAAGACGATGCCAAACATATCCTGGACCTCCCGTTCGCCAAACAGGGCCGCTTCCCAGATTGCCGAAACCGAGGCGATTTCCGGTTTTGCCTGGTCAATCGCCACTTTCACCACCAGATCGCGATCCGTCTGCAGTGAATTCAGCCGATAAACCAGTTCAAAAGTTTCACCGCGGTCGACAGCGGTCAGATCAATCAGACGGTCAAACCGGTAAGCGGCATTGTCCCGCAGCTCCTGCAAGTCACTCAGCAACGCTGCTGGCGTCGATTCCAACATTCCGGTTGCAATCATTTCCTGATTCATTTTTTGCCACCTCGTCTCTTGGCTGCCATCACTTTTTCCTTCAGGGTCAGCATGCCATGCATGAGGGCTTCTGGTCGCGGCGGGCAACCGGGGATATATACGTCCACCGGCAAAATTTTATCGACACCCTGCACTACCGAGTAAGAATCGACGAACGGACCGCCACCGCTGGCGCAGCTGCCCATCGCGATCACCCATTTGGATTCCGGCATCTGTTCATAGAGCCTTACTAGCGGCGGCGCCATTTTCCAGGTCAAGGTGCCGGCGACGATCAACAGGTCGGCATGCCGCGGTGAGGGACGAAACACTTCGTAGCCGAACCGGGCCAAATCAAAGCGTCCGGCGCCGCAGGCCATCATTTCCAGCGCACAACAGGCCAGACCAGAAGTCAGCGGCCAGAAAGAATGGCCCTGCGCCCAAGCAAAAACTTGCTCCACCGTCGTCACAATCACATTTTCCGGCCCCAGCAGTCCGGACAGCCGGCTCTGGGCGACCGGGTTCTCTGTTGTCACTTCCATTCGAGCGCCCACTTCTTCCACGCGTACCATAATCCCAGCAGCAGAATGGCCATGAATACAAACATCGCCATAAAGGCCGGTGCATTCATACTACGAAAGACGACCGCCCAGGGATAGAGAAATGCAGTTTCCACATCAAACAGTACAAATGCCAGCGCATAGAGGAAATAACTGCTTTTGAACTGGACCCAGGAGCGTCCGATTGTATCGATGCCGCATTCATAGGGTAACAACTTTTCCCGGGTTGGTTTGCGGATATGAATCAGCGAAGAGGCAATGAGTGGAATAAAGGGAAAAATAAATGCCACACCGGCCAAGATTGCGATGGCCCCATACTGTTCCAACATGAAAAAACCTCCTGTCTAAAGATAACTCGCTAACAAGAAACGCCCCGTAAGAACCAAAACCGCGCCGGACAATACCATCCCTACGGTAATCCAACTGATACTGCCCCGTTGCCAGCGGTCTGGAATATCGAGATAGGCCTCGCTCGGATCAGCCGGATTGCAAAAGGCGACCGCAAAAGTTTCCAGCTCCCGTTGCACCCGTTCCTGTTCCCCGGCCCGGAGTGTCCAGTTCACTGGTAACATTTTGCGGCTCAGATAAGCCACACCATTTCGTTCATATTCAAACTCAACCTGCGCAATACGCAGACCCCGTTGTTTTTTGCCTGGCTGCCAACCTCCCGGCATAAATATGATAGAACCGGGAATAACTTGCACCATACACTGCGGCCAGTGAATAATTGTCTTTTCGACCTGACGCCGCCGATAAAAATGGATCGTCGCTCCGGCAGACAATAAAAAACAAGCCCAAAGAATCTTTGTGTTGATCGCCGCAACTCCCCTCCCCGGTAAAATAGATTTCGCTAAACGCGAACTGGATTCAGGCTTTTCCAGTTGACTGAACCTACGCCTAGACCGGCTGCAATGCCAATGTGCGGAACATCCGCTGCTTTCAGGCCGAACAGTTCCGCGCCATACGCATCGGCAGCTACCGGGTCGACACTGAAAATCAGCTGGTTGTATTCCTTGATCGTGCCGGGTCCCATCGGCCCATGGCTGGTAATCCCCTTGATCGCATCCATGATAACCAAGTTGGGTCGCTTAAATGCAGCCAATTCGGCAATTGTCTGGTGCAGATCGGTCCGGTGAAAAAACCCCCGGTCCCAGACCAGCCCCATCATATTTTTGAGCCCCATTGTCAATCCCGTACCATTATGGTGCTTTAAAATCGGAAAACTAATGAATACATCGGCCTCCAACACATCTTTTGAGTACTGGAGCGACTGTAGAACTGAACCGCCGGCATTCGATGCCGTATAAAACTCCGCTGACAATTTATTCGTTGCATAAACCCGACCGCCGGCAGCCTCGACGGCCCGACGGATACCGCTGTTTTCCAGGCACATTTGGGGATTGGTAAACGGATAATCAATCACTTTGACCGATTTTGCCCCGACAGCCAGGCAACGTTTTACCAGAGCCGCCACCAATATCGGATTGGTTGTCGCCGACTGCTCCGGCGTGCGCGGAACACTAAAATTGGGCTTTATCACAACAGTTTGTCCTGATTTCACAAAACGACCGACACCGCCCATCGCCTGCAAGCCCCGCTCCATCAGTTCATCCGGATCGGCGCCGTTAACAACCACCATGGCCGGATTGCCGGAACTAGCGACAGGTACCGTAGCGGCAGGGGCGGGTTGACGTTGCGCAGGAATCCCGACATCGGCGCTGGATTTACTGGCGCCACAACCTGGCAGGCCCAGAACGGCCATCGATCCTATTGTAGCCCATTGAATAAATTCTCTACGCCTCATGGTTTTCCTCCCCCTTTGCAAACTTTATTTGCGATTCTGTTACAGCCTCTCCAGATTGCACTTCGTCAGACTCGCATTCAAAAGGCCAGGCCGCGACACCGCCTTCGATCACTTTTACGTTCTCAAACCCTTCGCCTTCGAGGATACATTCGGCGTCATAACCGTTCAGGCTGATTTTGCAGAAAGCGACAATCTCGTCCGCTTTGCCCAGTTCGGCCAGTCTGCTGCGCAATTGTTCCAGCGGGATATAGGTCACATTGCGGCAGGATGCGATACGAGCCGTTTTGCATTCTTCGGGGCTGCGCACATCCAGAAATACAGTTTTAGGCAACGCCAGTTTTTCTTGTGCATCCACCGCCGAAATCCCTTTAAACTTACCGGCAATTTTGTTCATCAGCGTATTGGCGGCAACCACCGCATTGTCAATCGGGTTATTGAACGGCGGCGCGTAGGAAAGATCAACATCAAACAGGTCGTCGATTGTTCCGCCAAAAGTCAGCACCGAAGCCATAACATCAATGCGTTTCGCTACATCACCTTCGCCGAAGGCCTGAATTCCCAAAACTTTACGAGTATTGGCATCCGCAATCAACTTGATCGTCAACAGCCTCGACTCCGGCATATAATGCGCCCGGTCATAGCCCGTTGTCATGGTCGTGACAATCTCAAAACCTGCTTCTTTGGCTTCGCGTTCGGTCAGGCCGGTTTTACCGACATTCATATCCAGCAGCCGAACGACCACCGTGCCGAGAATCCCGCGGAACTTCACGTTGCCGCCGCAAATATTCTCGCCGATCACCCGCCCATGCTTGTTGGCGATCGAGCCCAGGGCAACAAACATTTTTTTACCGGATACCATGTGAGTATTTTCGGCGCAGTCGCCGCCGGCATAAATATCCGGATCACTGGTCAGCATATTCTTATTGACCAGAATCGCGCCGGAAACGCCGATTTCCAGCCCGGCTTCGCGGGCCAGCGCAACGGTTGGTTTCACGCCGACCGATAGAACCACCACATCAGCAGGCAGCGTGGCCTTGTCGGTCACGACCGCGCTGACCACGCCCTTGCCTTCAAAGCGCTGCACTTTTTCCTGCATCCGAATATCGATGCCTTTTTCCCGGGCATATTTTTCGACCGACAGTGCAACTTCTGGGTCCAGGAACGCCGGAAACACGTGGTCCTGCATCTCCACTATCGCGGCATGGACGCCCCAGCGGTGAAACGCCTCCGCCATTTCAATGCCAACCAGTCCGGCCCCGATGATTACGGCATTTTTCACCTGACGGCCTTCCAGCAAATCGCGAATCGCCTGTGCATCATAAGGATGCCACATCGGGAAAATATTGCCGAGTTCAATACCGGGAAAGGGAATTCTCACCGGTGTCGAGCCAGTGGCAATCACCAATTTATCATAGGGAATATCTTTTTCTTCACCGTCAGTCAAGTTTTTTATCCGCACGGTTTGGGCTACGCGATCGATACGGAGCGCTTCTGTTTTGGTCAGGACATCGAGGTTCTTGGTTGCCTTGAAAAACGACGGGTTGCGCATAGAGCCATTCGGCGTCATCATCAAATGGTCGATCGAAGCTACATTGCCGGATACGACATAGGGCATGCCGCAGGCGCCATAGGACACAATATCGCCGCGTTCAATCACGGTGATTTTCGCCTGTGGGTCGCCGCGCCTCACTTTTGCTGCAGATTTAAGGCCAGCCGCCACCCCGCCGATAATGACGATATTGCGAGCTTCAATTTTCTCCGCCATCCCTGTGCCTCCAACCCCCCCTTACGGG
>JBGSKE010000176.1:0-4646 GCA_041741355.1 Negativicutes bacterium
CGTTGCAAGAAATGTGGCGCAAGAATCTCGGCGTGCAGGTGACGCTGTCCAATCAGGAATGGAAGGTATATTGGGATACGCTGGATAAACACAATTATCAGCTGGCCCGGGAGAGCTGGAGCGGCGATTATCCCGACCCGATGACTTTTCTCGATCTGTTTGTCTCCGGTGGTAGCAACAACTCGCCTGACTACCGCAACACGAACTATGACCAGCTGATTCAGCAGGCGCAAAACGCAGTGGATCCGGCAAAACGGATGCAGGCATTGCATCAGGCAGAGAAAATCCTGATTGAGGACGCCGTGGTTGCGCCGGTGTTTTTCCAAACCAATCCGGTGATGATGCGTTCCACTGTCAAGGGAGTGGTCCGGTCGATTCTGGGTGTGCCGTATCTAAAAGAAGCCTATCTGGAAAAGTGATTCATTAGCTAAACAACAGCAAGATGACTTGGTAGAGCAGGGGAAGAAATACTGCCGGCAGCAGATTGGCTACTTTAATGTTGTGTTGCTCCAGCATGTTCAGGCCGAGGCCGATAATCAGCAGGCCACCGATACTGGTCATATCGGCCTTGGTCGCTTCTGACAGCAGCGGTTGCAACGATGCGGCGGCCAGCGTGATGGCGCCCTGATACAGCAATACGCTGAAGGCGGAAAGGACGATGCCGATACCGAGCGTCGATGCGAAAATAATCGCGACAACCCCGTCAAGTAGCGCCTTTACGTACAAAGTCTGGTGATTGCCGGACAAACCGCTTTCCAGCGAACCGACGATTGCCATCGCGCCGACGCAGTAGAGCAGGCTGCCGGTGACAAAGCCTTCCGACACTTTTCCGCCGCGGCCTTTCAGTTTCGCGGCGACTCCGTCGCCGAGCGCCTTGAGTTTCTGATCGAGATCCAGCCACTCGCCAATAATTGCGCCAATGACAACGGCAATAAAAACTAACAACAGGTTGCTGACTTTGAGCGCATTGATGATTCCGACCAGCAACACACACAGGGCCAGGCCCTTCAACACGGTATCGCTGATTTTAGCCGATAGTCCATTTTTTAGCAGGGCGCCGATCAAGCCGCCCACGATGATCGCCGCAACATTGGCAAAGGTTCCGAGCATCAAAACACTTCCTTATCTATTTCGATTACGCTGTATCAGGCGGCAACAGGTTTCGGCAGTTTCAGTGAAATGGCAACGCTGAACAGCTGTTGATCCATGGAAACCGCACAATGCCCCTGATATTTGCCTGCCAACGATTTCACACTGGACAGGCCGATACCGTGACCAACGCCTTTTTCCGATACGAGCGTACCATCCGACCGCTGGTTGATCTGCCCGTCAAAAGAATTTTCCACGTTAATCACCAGGTAGCCTTTGTTTATATTGGCATTTAACCTGATTGCACGCGTCGTTGCGACGCGTGCTTTTTTGCAGGCAACGATGGCATTCTCCAGGCAGTTGCCCAAAATGATACATAAGTCCAGGTCATCAATGCCCAGATCGTCGGGGATGTGGAGCTGGGTGACAAAGTTGATGTCTTGCTGGCGGGCCAGCTTCTGGTAATGGCAGAGCAGGGCGTCGGCAGCCTGATTGCGACATAATATGGGGATAGCGCTGTCGTCGTAGGCATCAGAAAGGCGGGTCAAATAATCTTGCGCTGCTGCAGCGTCTTTTTTTCCCACGAATTCCATTATTGTCACCAAGTGATGGCGCAAGTCGTGGCGGGCTGTATTGGCGGCGTTGATGCTTTCGTTGAGGTTGCGATAGTGATCGCGTTGCAGTGCTAATTGATTTTCCAGTTGTTGCTGCCGTTTGGTTTGATCGATGGATAGGGCGATCAGATAATAGGTAAAAGCAATCAGCAGTGTGCAGAACACCAGCGGAATAAACGTGGAAAGCAAGTAGACCCGTTGCACGCCATAGTAAGCCAGAAAAATGAACGAGAGGATCGGGAACAATGTGAAGCTTGGGTTGTGTTGATCGATGACCGTCAGGATGTTTTTCACGTGCGGCGTTAAATGTTTTCTGACCAAAGGAATTGAAATCAGCTCAAGCAATTGGCCGGTCAAGATTATGCCGCCGACCATCTGTTTAAATAGCAGTAGTTCGATAAACAGACAGACGAGAAAGTTTAACTGGGACAGTGAATAAACCATAAAGAAAACGAAAAGTTTGGCATGCCATGAACCGTTGAATACCAGCGCAAAGGGGACCAGAAATGTCAAACTGACAATATAGGCGGCCAGAAAAGGCTCGCCAATGATGGGAGTCACTATACCGCGCAAAAAATAAACGGCGGCATAGGCGCCGGTAAAGGCGCTGATCTGAAACCATAGTGGCCGTGAGGATGTCAGGAAGCTATAATCCAGCAAAATATTTGCGATGAGAAAGACAAATCTGCTGATCGTGAATAATATCAATACCGACTCCTGCATGGCGCCTCCCTGTATAATCAAACTGCTGTGCGGAAATGAAGGGTTACCGGCTTGCGGCGGAGAATAATGCATCCGATAGGTCGCGGGTGTTTTGACGGATAATTTGGTTGGATTAGGGGAGAGAAGAAAATGTTGCTCATCGCGGTGTGTGATGATCAGGAGCCAGAACGGAACAAAATCTGTACTGCGATCGAAACCTATTTGCGTGAACAGAAAATCAGCGCAAAGTTGCTGGAATTCGATTGTGCGGAACAACTAATGGCGGCTACAGAGGGTAATAGAATAAAATTTGATCTTATTTTTCTCGACATTGTCATGGCAGACCTGGATGGGCTAAATTGTGCGCGGTTAATTCGGCAGCAGGATCAGTTGGTCAATATCATTTTTTTAACCTGCTCTACGGATCACGTTTGTGAAGGATATGAAGTCAACGCTACTGCCTATCTGGTCAAACCGATCAATGCAGGAAAACTGCAGGCGGCTTTGGCCAAGGCGATTGCCCAAGTGGCGGAATGGTCGCAGGACAGCTTTATCATCACCTGCGGCGGCGTTGCCCATAGGGTATTGACAAAAGACGTCAGATATTTGGAAAGCCATAAGAACAGGATTGAAATCGTTATGGCGCAGACGGGCGAGAGATTGGTTGCCTATACTTCGTTGGACAGTTTTACAAAACTGCACGCCTCACCGCTGTGGATTCGTGCCCATAAGAGTTTTCTGGTTAATTTCTTATATATTGAGCAGGTTGCCAGTGACAAATTTATTCTCAACACAGGGACCATCATTCCAATTAGCCGTTTTTATAAGGATCAGGCCCGAGAAACATTCTTCAAATTGTTGAATGGTCAATAGGGATGATATTGCCATGTGTCACAGCGATACATGGTTTATTTATTTTCGTCAATAATATCGAAAACCCTGCTGTTTTTCCCGGATGAATTCAACGGGGAGTTGACGCTATTATAATATGAAGTAAGCTGGGACTGTTGTTTTGAGTTCATGGCCCCCTTACCATCAGGTTGCTGACACACAATAAAAGGAGGCGTCTCGCATGTATTTTACCAAACAAACCGCTCTCAGGATTGCTCTGCCGCTTGTTCTCGCGCTAAGCCTTGTTTCCGGCAATGTAGTCCAAGCCGATCCTCCGTCGCCGTTACCTGTGTCCAACCCGCCCAGTGCAACCTCCGTTGCCCTGAATACCTACGGCAGCTTGCCGGTCGTGGTGCTGAACTTGACTCAGTCGCCGATCAACTTGAATATTTCGACCAATTCAACGAACTACGGGTCGGCCCTGCCCTTGGCGGCCGGTTTGCCAGGGGTTTATTATCCCAGCAACGGCGCCACAGCCACGTTTAATAATATCGTCAACCCCAGCGCCGCAGTCAACGGGAAAACAACCGCTTCACTGATGCCGGCGGTTACCAGCGTTACCCCGTCAACCGCATCGACCTATGATATCACGGTCAACAACAATTATGATTGGATGAGCCTGTTCACTGTTTTTCCTTCCTGGTCCAAGCCGGCTTCCTACTCCAACGTTCAGTTTGTCGCCATGAACAAATTTGAAGTCATTGCCGGAACACCAGGAACACCGTTGGGCGCCGCAGCCTATTCCTTTAATGCACTGGCCGGTTATCCGCGGTCCGATGCCAAAGACTCCACTGCCAAAAACTATTATACGACTGCCAATGTTTTGAATGCCGGTTCGCCGGTAACCACATCAATCAATCTGAATTTGCTGCCGGCGGGCGGCGCGGCTGCTACCTATAAAATCAACATCAACAGTTTGGGCGGTGCAACTTCGGGGAAGGTCCCGAGCGGCGCCAACGGTTGGTCGATATTGGGCATGATGCATAGCGTGCTTGATGTGGTAACGGATGTTGCGACGATAGCCAGCGGCGATCCGCTGGGGATTGCCGACTATATCGCCGGCATTCCGGCCACGATTGACGGGATAGTATCCGATGTGCAGAATGGCAGCGCCAATGCCAATATTACCACCGATACAAATTATCCGGCTAAATCCGCCGGGATCAATATTTCGGCCACAGCGATTTTTAGCGACACCAACGGTGAAAAGCTGGTCGCCTTTGAAGGCGATAGCCAGTCACTGATCTATGAAGTCCAGGGTTCTGACGGAACTTACGCCAAACTGCCGTTAATCCAGCAAAATGCAGTGATAATTACGACCTGGCGGCAAAAACCGGCGGATAATTATGG
>JBGSKE010000177.1:0-2301 GCA_041741355.1 Negativicutes bacterium
GTTGCCCCAATATCCGATACCGGTGGTGGTAGTCAGCGCCGTCAGCGAAAACGTATTCGATGCATTAAATGCCGGAGCCGTTGATTTTGTTACTAAGCCGGATAGTAAATCACCGCGTAACCTGGAAACATTCATCCATGAATTGATCATTAAGATAAAGATTGCTTCAACGGCAAAGGTCGAGCCGCCCAAGCGCGAGTTAGAGCGGGAACAGCCTGCGTCCGCCGCAATCACGAAAACTAGCAACAAAATCATCGCCATCGGCGCCTCAACAGGCGGTACGGAAGCCATTTTAGAAATTCTGCGTTCTCTGCCGCGCAATATTCCCGGCATCGTTATCGTGCAGCACATGCCAGCTTTTTTTACCGCAATGTATGCGCAACGATTGAACAACTCTTGCCTGATCGACGTAAAAGAAGCAGAAACCGGTGATGAAGTGGTGCGCGGCAGAGCGTTATTAGCGCCCGGCGGCAGTCATATGCGCATTATTGGTAAGGGCGGCAAGTTTTTTGTTGAGTGTTTCAAAGGTGAAAATGAAAACGGGCATTGTCCCTCCGTTGATGTTTTGTTTAATTCAGTGGCTGATAAGGTTGGCGCGGCCAGCATCGGTGTTATCTTAACCGGCATGGGCTATGATGGCGCTAAAGGATTATTGAGAATGAAGCTAGCCGGCGCTGATACAATCGGCCAAGACCAGCAATCCAGCATTGTTTATGGCATGCCCAAAGTTGCCTATGAGATTGGCGCTGTGGCCAGACAAGCTGCGCTTGCCAACATTTCACGACTTATTTGCTCGTGCTTGAATTGACCGAAAGTTATCCATAGCAGGTGAGGACGATGCTAAACAGTAAATTGATGGCGCAAATACTAGCTTCTGTCGGCGATGGTGTGATCGCTGTTGACAGGGCGGAGAATATCATTTATATGAATGCGGCTGCTGAGCAAATCACCGGCTGGGACAGCGCCGAGGCGATCGGGCAACAGTTTTCGACAGTATTTGTTCTTTATAATCTGCGAACCAAGGAACGATTGGGCAGTCCGGTTGAAAGGGTTCTAGAAACCGGCGCGGCTACAGGGCTTCAAGACCAATCGGTGATCATTACCAAGGACGGGTCAATAAAATTTTTGTCGGCGAATTGTGCGCCGATCGAACATACGGAGCATGAATTAACTGGCGTAGTGCTGGTGTTCCGCGATATCACGCGATTTAAAATACTAGAAAGAAAGATTGCCAGTGAAGAGAAAAATTTCCGCACGATATTTAATGCCGCGCCGGTAGGCATGTATATCGTTGATGGGGCAAGAGCGATTAAGCAGATCAATGATTCAGCTCTAAAGTTGCTTGGCGGAGACCGCAGCCAGGTCATCGGCAATACTTTTGGCAACGCCTTCGGTTGCCCAAAGCGTTTTGATGATGAGCTCGGTTGTGGCTATAATACCAACTGTCAATATTGCGAATTTCAGCGAGCGGTTTCGCTGGCTTTTGAAGGCTTGGCAGTAGCCGGTATCGAGTGCAGCAAAACAGTCGTCCTCGATGGCAAGGAAGTCCTGTTTTGGTTTCGCGTCAGCGCCTCACCAATCGAAGTCGACGGTGAGTATTTTGTCGTAGTGGCCTTGGCTGACACCACCGATCAAAAACAACGGGAAATCTCGATCACCAAAACTCGGGATTATTATTTGCGGATTTTCGAAAGTTTCCCGGCCATTATTTGGCGGACCAACATTGCGGGAGAAACCGAATCAATTAATGAAAACTGGCAAACGCTAACGGGTCAGCCGGTTGACCAGGCGCTCGGGAAGGGCTGGCTGGAACGCATCCACCCGGATGACAAGCAGATGTGCTGCGATCTCAATACAATCGTACAAAACGAACGTGATCTGGCCGAAGGCGAGATTCGAATATTGGACCGAAACGAACAATACCGTTGGCTATACTGTGTTTACAAGCTGTACTACAATATGGCGGGTACTGCCGAGGGATACATCGGGATGGGAATTGATATTTCCGAACGCAGGCTGGCCGAAGAAGAACGAAAGCGGGCCAAGGATAGAGCGGAAGCCGCCAATATGGCGAAAAGCGAATTCCTGGCCAATATGAGTCATGAAATTCGCACCCCGATCAATGGCATCATGGGGATGATTGAATTGACGCTGTTGACCGAGTTGAATCATGAACAAAAGGAAAATCTGGCGACTGCCAAATCCTGTGCCCGGTCGTTACTTGATATTATTAATGACATTCTGGATTTCTCCAAAATGGAAGCGGGC
Organism: Negativicutes bacterium; assembly: GCA_041741355.1. GTDB lineage: Bacteria > Bacillota > Negativicutes > UBA1444 > UBA1444 > UBA1444. The sequence continues at coordinate 2,269 of JBGSKE010000177.1, forward strand.
AAGCTGCTACTGCAAAATATTAGTTTCCAGCCG
>JBGSKE010000178.1:0-3517 GCA_041741355.1 Negativicutes bacterium
CCCTGTCGTTTGGACAGCCGGTTGCCATCCGCCCCCAGCAGTAACGGAACATGGATAAACGTCGGCGGCTGAAATCCCAGCAGTTTCCAGAGATAGATCTGCCTGGGCGTTGAGGCAAGCAAGTCGTCGCCCCGCAACACCCGGCTGATTCCCATCGCCGCGTCGTCAACCACGACTGCCAGCTGGTAGGCGTAAACCCCATCGGAGCGGCGGATGACAAAATCGCCGCAACTCTGCCGCAGCGCCTGCCGCTGCTGACCGCACAGCAAATCTACAAACGCGATCTCTGCTGGACCGACGCGCAGCCGATAAGCCGCCTGACGCTTTGCCGCCATGAAATCAGCCTGCTCCTCCTGCGACAGCTGGGCGCAGCGCCCCGAATACACCGGCTCAATCTCGCCGGCGTGCGGTGCTGAAGCTGCCGACCGCAGCTGCGCCCGCGAGCAAAAACAGGGGTAAACCAATCCCTGTTTCGCCAGCGCGCCAAAAGCCGCCAGATACAAATCCGATCGCTCACTTTGTTTATAAGCAACAGCAAAAGTTCCCGGTCGTTCCGGCCCTTCATCCCATTCCAACCCCAGCCAACGCAAGTCCTCCAACAAGCCTGCGGCAAACTGCGCACGACTGCGGTCCGGGTCAAGATCTTCGATCCGCAGCACCATCGTACCGCCCAATTTGCGAATATCCAGCCAAGCCAATAATGCGGCCCAAGCGTTGCCAAGATGCATCCGGCCCGAAGGGCTCGGCGCAAAGCGACCGCGCGGTTTCTGATTCAAATTCATCCCGTCCTGTCACAACAAATAATTGATTACATAATTGGAAACACTGAAATAACGGAGATTGCCTTGGATTGGTGTCGTAGCATCCGCCGACGAAGCGATGCAGTTTTGCCTGGTCAAATCAACAAGGATGTTGATTTGAGGCCAGAAGCGATGGATGAAGCTTTTCTGGTCGACCGGCAAAATCAGTCGCAAGTCGCTGCGAATCAAGACAACAATCAACAGAAATCGAGTTATTCAGTGTTTCGATTCTCTGTTAAGGTTTATTCAGTGTGCTGTCCGCCGGAACGACAACGTCCGCCCGTCGCTGCGAAATACAACCGCGCCGTCCTGGTCGGTCCGCAGCAGCAACGCCGGCAGCGCCTTGATCCTCTGCACCGTTTCCTGCGCCGGATGACCAAACCGGTTGTCTGCGCCAACCGACACAACCGCGTATTGCGGCGACACCCGCTGCAAAAACCCTGTCTGGCTGGACTTGCGTCCGCCGTGGTGGCCGACCTTCAGCACGGTTGAGGCCAATTGCGATTGCTGCATTAGGTTCTTTTCGCTCTCGCCCTCCAAATCTCCTGTCAGCAGGAACTGATGCCGCCCATAACTTAGCCGCACCACCGTCGACCGACCATTTTCCGAAGCGCTGGCAGCTTTTTTACGATTGCCGCCGACAGACTGCTCGTTATTCTTTGTCTGTTCAGCAGATTCCTCTGCCAGCTCCCCGGCCTGCAGCAACTCCAGCCGTACCCTGTCGATCCGGATTTCGGCCAGCTCTTCCGGCGAATGTAGATTACGAAACCGCATTGCCTGCCGCAAACGCAGAATTGCCGCCGGAACCGGTTCTTCCTGATGCAACAGCGCCTGTTGAACCCCGATGAACGCCGCCACCGCTGCCGCGCCACCGGCATGATCCTGATGGTTGTGGGTCAAAATCAGCCAGTCAACCCGGTTGACGCCAACATGCCGCAAGTAGGGCACAACGACCCGTTCGCCGACATCAAAATCATTTTGCGCTCCCAGCGCACCGCCGGTGTCCACCAGAACGACCCGCCGGTTCGGCGTGATGATCAGCGTTGCGTCGCCCTGCCCCACATCAATAAAATGGACCTGCAACGGACCGGGCCGCAGTACCAGCCAGCCAAGCCACAGAACAACCAACAAGGCCGCTCCGCTGGACAGTGCAAGGTTTTTCGCACGCCAGCGCCACAGGCGACCCGGACTCAGACCCCATTTTTCCGCAAAGCCGCAAGCCCAGAGCAACACCGCATAGTAAACCGCAGCGCCCGCAACTCCAATCGCCGGCAACAGCAGCGTTCCGCCCGGCAAGCGGCAAAGAAACCGGTTCAGCTCGACTGCCAACCCCAGCAGCAAACTGACGCCGACAAATACCACCTGGGCCAACGGCTCCAAGGCGCCGGCCATAAGCGTAGCAAACAGGCCAATCAGAATCACTGCCTCCAGCAGCGGCGCGACCAGCAAATTTGCCAACAGTGAAATCAGGGGAAATGTGCCGAAGTACCAGGCCAGAAAAGGAATGACCGCCAGCTGGGCCGCCAAAGTCGCCGCCATTGCCTGGGCGACCGGTTCCGGCAATCCGCGCCGCAGCCAGGCCAGTAGAACCGGTTGCAGGTACAACAGCCCCGCCGTGCAACCGATCGACAGCTGGAAACTGATATCAAACAGATTGTACGGCTGATAAACCAGCATACCCAGCACCGCCAGGGCCAACGCCCGTTTTGCCGAAGCCCGCCGGTCAAGCGCCAACGCAGTCATGCAGATCAGCCCCATGATTACCGAGCGGATCACCGGCGCGGATAACCCGCTCAAAAACCCATATCCAATCATCGTTGCCGCTGCGATCGCCGCAGCCATTTCCTGTCGCAGACGCAGCCGACCGGCCAGCCAAAATACGGCGCCGGCCAATAACGCGATATGCGCGCCGGACACCGACAGGATATGTACGATGCCGGTCGCGGCAAATTCGCGCACCGTCTGCCGTTCGATGCCATCATAGCCACCAAACAGCATGCCCATAATCAACGCCGCATCGGTTCCCGGCATCGCCAAGAGCAGCGTCCGCCGCAGTTGATCGCGCCAGCGCGCCAAGCGTTCCAGCAGCGAATCCGACTCTGCATGGCGGTTAACCCGAAAACTGCCCGGCACGACCGACAATCTGGCGTCAATCCCCTGCGCCGCCAGCGCTGCCCGCCGATCCGGCTGACCTGGGTTTTGATAGGAGTGCAGCGCACGCAATTTCCCGATAACAAAAATCGAATCGCCGGCTCTTGCGGTCGGAATCGGCCCGTCCTGCCGCACCGTCAGCGCCACGCCGCCCTGCACCGGTCGCGACAACTCGTTCGGCGTAGCCGGTTTGAGGCTACTCACCCTGACCCGGTAGCGCACCGACCATTCGCCAGCCGGCCCGGCTGTGACGCGCGGCGGCTCACTGACGATCCCCCGTATGCTGACTGTCTCGCCCAGTTGGTGGAGCAGCGAGTCGTTCGGCAGCTGATTGACCCAGCCGAGCCGCAGCATTCCGGCGGCAAACCAGGCCAAGTACAACGCCGCCGCCAGCCAGCGAGCGCTGCCACGCGCACGTTGCCGGTCAAACCCCGCCGCCACAGCGAGCGTCACAACACAGGCAAACAGTAAAAACGCAGGAACGTTTGGATCCGGTTGGTCGGCGGCCCATATACCCAGCGCCAATACAACCGTCAACGTTACCACACGATTTTTTCTTTCAGTTT
>JBGSKE010000179.1:0-4528 GCA_041741355.1 Negativicutes bacterium
CTCTCGCCGTTAAATCGCCAAAAACTAACTCATGTATTTTTTCGATCTTGTCACTGTAACAATATTGCATTTTGCGATGGTTTCCGGCGTTAACTCTTGGCCAATTCCCGGTGCGTCCGGAACCTTATACTCGCCATTGACCGGTTGATAATCGTAAAGGCAAGTTGCGCGACTTTCCGGATTAAGAGCTCTTTGGTGGTGTTCATGGATGATAAAGTTCGGAATAACAGCTTCAATCTGAAGAGCTGCCGCTTTCGAAATTGGGCTGCCGCAAACATGAATCTGCACAGCGCAATCATACGTATGGCCCATATCACAAATTTTCTTCGCCTCGGTAATCCCGCCGCAAAGACAAATATCCGGTTGAATAACCTGAATCGATCTATTTTCAAAAAACTCGCGGTAACCAAATCTGGTGTAAATCCTTTCGCCGGAAGCGATAGGGATTTTAACATTATTGTGAACTTCCAGCATTGATTTTGGATTTAAAGGATGGCACGGTTCCTCATAATAGAATATCCTTAAGTCTTCCAGCGCCTGCCCCAGTTGAATCGCCGATGTCGTATCCGTGTTCGAATGGTTTTCGACAATAATATCCAGTGCATCCCCACCGGCCTTGCGCATAGCAGCAACACGATCATAAACAGTTTTTACTACTTTGTACTCTAACGGACCGGTAATTTTCCAAGGACCTTTCCCATCCGGCTGATCACTATAGATCATCGGGTCGACTTTAATCGCATTATAACCTTCCGCCATAGCTACTCGGGTGACCTCGGCATATTCGGCCGGAGTAATCAGAACCTGTTTTTCTATTTTGGGACCCCAATTAAACTGCAACTGGCTCGCGTATGTGCGAAGATTATCATTTGTTTTGCCACCTAGTAGTTGCCAGACCGGCAGACCCAACGCTTTCCCCTTCAGATCCCAAAGCGCAATATCAAGACCGCTGATAGCAGCATTTACAATCGTTCCGCCGCCCATGCCCCAGAAAGTTTTTCGGAATATGGTTTCCCATATTTTTTCAATATTCATCGGATCTTCCCCGATAATTACTTCGGCAAAATCCTGAACCATGCCAAATCCGGCCCGCCAGCCCTTACCGTAGGCAAGACCTACCTCGCCAAAGCCGCTTATTCCCTCATCCGAATTAATCCGAACAATTACCGGGCTCCAGTCGCCTCTTGCCGAACCGGAATTTCCACTGGGAACCTGCATCACGTCTACACTTACAATTTTCATAATACAATCCCTCCATCATTTTTTTAGCATCAGTGAAATGTTTGATCAACGATCCCATTTACGCTTAATTTCTTGTTTATCCAATCACCCCTCTTTGTTAGCAACGATGGCTAAGTCATTGTCCTGCGACCACCAACATCTATCGCAAATCATCACCAAAATCGCCATTACCTTTGTGGCTCTTCCTTGAAAAAAGCAAACACCACAATCCCAACAATCAATCCAGCAAACGGTACTGCAAAAGCCGCTTTATAGGCAGCCGTCGAATACACTCCCGGCGACAGCATCGGATATAAATTGATGACCGCACCCATAACATATTGATAAAAAGCTCCCCCGCTGAACAGAAAGATATTCAACGAACCGACTGCGGTACCAGCGAATCGCGCCTCGTAATTTTCCTTCGCGCAGGCAAAGCAAGATACAAAAGCTCCGCCTGATAAGCCGTACCACAAAAACAGCAGATACAAAGCCGCTATTGACATTTGATCGGTTAATAGAATCAATGGCAGATAACTGAACGCGTGCAGCAGGCCGCCCCACAGCAACACTTTCTTGCGTGATTTCACTATTTTATCCGATAGGTATCCAGCTGCCGGACAACTGATAATCATGCCAAGCGGGAACATCATCAAAATATTGCCGGCTACCTGTTTGGACACGCCATAGACATTTTGCAGATAAGGCCCCGCCCACAAAGATCCAACCCCCATAAACGTTCCGTAATATGAAAACATCAACAGCCCAAGCAAGTAAAACTTTTTGTTACCGAACACCACTTTTACTGCTTCCAGCAAAGAAACCTTCGGAGCTTGCGATGCGGCAGGCAAGCCCATAATCTCGTAGGGAGAGGGAAAGCCAAGCTCAACCGGTTTATTGCGAATCACTTTGTAGGCTATGGCGCTTGCCAACACCGTGAGACCCGCTACAATACTAAAAGAATTCCGCCAACCGATATGCTCCATCAATATAACCAAAGGAGTAGTCGATACAATCGCGCCGAGATTCCCGACAGCCAACAAAATTCCGGAGTACGTAGCCATCTCATCCGGTTTATACCAATCAACCAAAATGCGCATAGCCGCCACATACACGACCCCGACGCCAAAGCCAATGACAAATCTTCCCAATGCCATAATCGTCACACTGGTGGCTTGGGCAAAAATTAATCCACCAATGCCTGCCAATAAAACAAAGGCAGCAATTGTTTTTCGCGCTCCCCAGGTATCTGCCAAAATACCTGCTGGCAGTGCGGTTGCAGCATATGCCCAAAAATACATCGAGCCAATAAAACCCAAGGTTGTAGGCGCCATGGCGAACTCTTTCATAATTTCCGGTCCAACCACCGCCGGCGCCGCCCTGTGAAAATATGACAGTAAATAGGTGGCGGAAATCGCAAAGAATATCCAAAGCCGATACTGCAGCATTTTCTTGATTAAGCCGGCGGAATTTTTGATCGTGTCTGTCTGTAAGCTCATCTCTCTAATACCCTCCTAGATTTCTCACTCCACTGCGCCCGTTCTCGCACCCTATCTGCCGCATTAATCAGTTTCCCATAAACAAATTTCAGTTTTTTAGGTTGAATGGCATTCTGGAATTCCAGTAAAATCGGAAAAATCGACTATACAGTGTGCCCACCAAAACTTTTATCGCTTACAATGTGAATAATCATTTCCCAGCTAACTGCATAGCCATGTTTTAAAATACCCTGTTGCCAATTCTAATCGCCAGAACTTATTGATGCGAGCAGTTCACGCAAATGTTCGTCCATTGCGGAACCGGCTTGCGTCTCGTTCCGTTGCAAAATCGCCTGGAATATCCGTTTGTGGTAGGTGATGGCAATATCTTGTCTACTTGATCCTTTAAGTGACTTTTGTCGCGAATACATTAATAATTCAGCTAAAAAATCATTAATTTTTACGAGCACTTCATTATCAGCTGCGGCGATGAGGGCGGAGTGAAATCGCATAGAAGCTTTGTCCACGCTTTTCTGCATAACAATATTGCGTTCCATCTCCAACAGAGCATCTTCCATTGCATCCAGATCTTCTTTTGTACGACGTTGGGAGGCTAATTTAGCCGCATGAACTTCAATTGCTCGTCTCGCTTCAAATAAATCAGGCAATCCTCGCTGCGGATCCAGCATTAAAAACCCAATGTTATTCAACAATTGATGCATGTCAATTTTTTTTACGCATACGCCTTTGCCCCGGACATGCTGGACTACTCCTAAAAACTCCAATATCTTCAGCGCTTGACTCACCGGCATTCGACTAACATCGAACATTTGAGCCAAATCTCTTTCCGAAGGAAGTGTATCTCCCTCCTTCAAATACCCTTTAATAATCCACACACGAATTCGTTCTACGATTTGGGTGTACAGCATCTCAGACGATTTGTCCATTAGCTTATTTAGTTCTTGCTCTTCGGGAGGAATACCCATGCAAAACCTACCTTTGCGTATTAACGCGTTTTCAACAATATTTTTTTCAGCACTATGTCTGCTAAACGTTGAAGTTGATTCCTGAGGACCAATACCGGTATAATCATGCTAGTACGCTCTAGCGTTATCGTATTCCCGTTGAAAACATCAGAATACAGGAGGTCACTTCAATGAGTTCTTACAATCCCATTACCCCGGCAATTCTTGCGGAACTCCGCACCATCCTCGGCGAAAAAAATGTCGTCACCGATCCTGACCGGATGCAGCCCTACAGCCATGATGAAGTAACCGAGTCGCGCTATCATCACATGCCGGATGTTGTCGTTTTCCCCGAAAACACTGATCAAGTTGCAACCGTGGTAAAACTGGCCAACCGCGAACTGATTCCCGTTGTGCCTCGCGGCGCAGGAACCGGGCTTGCCTGCGGCGCTGTGCCGATTTACGGCGGCATCATCTTATCGCTGGAAAAAATGAATCAGATTCTTGAAATCGATCCGGTCAATATGTTCATGGTTGTGCAGGCCGGCGCCCGGACCGAAGAAGTCCAGCAAACCGCTGCCAAGCACAACTTGCTGTACGCCGGCGACCCCTGCAGCGGCGATAGTTGTTTTATCGGCGGCAATGTCGCCACCAATGCCGGCGGCAACAAAGCGGTCAAATACGGAACCACCCGCCACCAGGTCTATCAGGTGGAAGTCGTCACCCCCACCGGCGAAATCACCAAACTCGGCAGTCGCCTGAACAAGAGCACCACCGGCTATTGCCTGGAACAACTGGTTATCGGCTCCGAAGGCACTCTCGGTGTCATTACCGAGATTACACTCAAACTAGTGTCGCTACCCC
>JBGSKE010000180.1:0-3908 GCA_041741355.1 Negativicutes bacterium
CAAAGCCGGAAGAAGTCGCCATGTTGCTGAAAACCTGGCTGGCTGAAGAATAAGAATCGGGGAGTGTATCTATGGCCCAGCTTGCTGAAATGTCCAACAAACAGAAAGCCGCTGTATTGTTGATTACATTGGGACCTAACTTGTCTTCCCAAATTTTGAAACATTTGGGTGATGAAGAAATAGAGAAACTTACGCTCGAAATCGCCAACCAGCGTAAACTGACCCAAGAACAAAAAGATAGAGTCATCCATGAATTTCATGAGATGTGTATCGCCAAAGAGTATCTTTCCTCGGGCGGACTGGAGTATGCGCGGGATGTGCTGGAAAAAGCGTTGGGAGCGGATAAAGCTACCGCCATTATTACGCGGCTTACTTCCAGTCTACAAATCCGGCCGTTTGACTTTGCCCGCAAAACAGATCCGGCCCAATTGCTGAACTTTATTCAGAACGAGCATCCGCAGACCATTGCATTAATTATGTCCTATCTTCAACCGGATCAAGCGGGGGCGATATTGTCGGGTTTGCCGCCGGATCGACAGATTGATGTGGCAAGGCGGATGGCTACAATGGATCGAACATCGCCGGAAGTAATCCGTGACGTAGAAAAAATTCTTGAACGCAAATTGTCGTCGCTTGCAACCGAAGATTTTACTTCAGCCGGCGGCGTCGATGCCGTGGTCGAGATTCTGAACCGCGTAGACCGCACGACCGAGCGTACAATCGTCGAGAGCCTGGAAGTGCAGGACCCCGAGTTGGCCGAAGATATCAAGAAACGCATGTTTGTGTTTGAAAATATTATTATGCTCGACGATCGTGCACTACAAATGGTACTGCGCGAAGTCGACAGCAAGGAACTGGGGCTGGCGCTCAAGGCCGCTTCTTCCGATGTGGCGACCAAAATTTTCAAAAACATGTCCAAACGCGCCGCCGAAATGTTGCGTGAGGAAATCGATTTTATGGGACCGGTTCGCATACGCGACGTAGAAGAAGCACAGCAGAAGATCGTCGCGGTAATCCGGCGACTCGAAGAATCGGGCGAAATCGTAATCTCCACAGGTCGAGGCGACGATGTCCTCGTCTGACAGCCGCATCATCAAAGATGCGAAAATCTCTGCGAGCCCGGTTGTCATTGCGATGCATGATTTTACTGAACTTAATGTCGCCGAGATGGAACAGCCTGAGTTGGACGAACCGGCTGATGAGTCTGCAACAGAATTACCTCCGGGGAACCAACAACCCGAACCGAAATTGCGTGTCGATGAAGAATTGGTTTTAGCAGGAAAAAAACAAGTTGCGGAACTGTTGGAGCGAGCCAATCAGGAGATTGCAGATTTAAAAGCGCAGGCTAGCCAGGAAGCAGCGCAGGAAGCGGAACGGTTGAAGGAAAGAGCGACCGAAGAAGGTAAACAACAGGGACATGCCGCAGGTTTGCGGCAGGGACTTGATGACGCAAAGCGCCAGATGGCCGAGCAAGTGAAACAGACTGCTGATAGCTGTAATGCAATTGTTGCCGCGGCAGAGCAGGATGCTCGTCGGATTTTGCAGGAAGCAGAACCGAAGATTATTGAACTTGTCCTGACCATCAGCCGAAAAGTCATTAAAGATGAAGTCGAAGAACGGCCCGCTGTGGTGCTGGAGTTGGTTCGCGGCGCTTTGGAGCGGGTGCGCGACCAAAATCAGATCATCATCCATGTCAGTCCAGACGATTATGAATTTATTCTTCAATCGCGCCGCCAGTTACAAGCGGTTGTGGGAGCCGAACAGACGTTGACGCTGACTGCTGACGCCGTGCTCGCTAAAGGCGGATGCTTGATAGAGACTTCTTTTGGTACGGTTGAAGCAGGCATTGATACCCAACTTGAATCGATTCGTCGGGTGTTGCAAGGGATGTTGCCGTGAATAACTTTTGCGCTGATCAATATCTAAATGCAATTCTCAGTACTGAAACCGTTTTGATGAAAGGCAAGATCACTAAAATTATCGGACTGGTGATTGAGGCCGATGGGCCTAGTATCAATCTGGGTGAACTTTGCTATATCTATCCGCGGATTGATGCGCCGCTATTGCCGGCGGAAGTTGTGGGTTTTCGTGAAAATCGGGTTTTGTTGATGCCGCTTGGCGAAATGCAGGGAATCGGTCCAGGCAGTGAGGTTGTGTCGTCGCGAACCCTATTGCGGGTCAAAGTCGGACCAAGTTTGCTGGGACGAATCTTGGACGGCCTCGGAAATCCGATTGATGGAAAAGGACCGTTGGTGGGCGAATGCGAGTATGCGATACAGAACACGCCGCCGCCGCCTTTATCTCGCAGGCGCATCTGCGAGCCTGTTTCGGTTGGTATTCGCGCGGTGGACGGGTTGATGACTTTGGGAAAGGGCCAAAGAATGGCGATTTTAGCTGGCAGCGGCGTGGGGAAAAGCACGATGATGGGGATGATCGCCCGTAATACCAGCGCTGACGTCAATGTGATTGCGCTGATTGGTGAACGTGGCCGTGAAGTCCTTGATTTTATTGAACGGGACTTGGGTGAGGAAGGTCTGAAAAAGTCAGTTGTCATTGTCTCAACATCCGACCAACCAGCATTGTTAAGGATAAAAGGCGCCAATACGGCGACTGCCGTGGCTGAATATTTTAGGGACCAAGGCCGGGATGTTATGCTGATGATGGATTCGTTGACCCGTGTCGCGATGGCGCAGCGGGAGGTTGGCTTGACGATCGGTGAGCCGCCGGCGACGCGAGGTTATCCGCCCTCGGTCTTCGCGATGATGCCCAAACTACTTGAACGCTCAGGCACCGGAGAAAAAGGGTCGATAACCGGTTTGTACGCCGTGCTTGTTGACGGCGATGATATGAATGAACCGATTGCTGATAATGTGCGCAGTATCGTTGACGGTCACGTGGTATTGTCGAGACGGTTGGCAACGCAGAACCACTATCCGCCTATTGATATTCTAGCCAGCCTGAGCCGCGTAATGACGGAGGTTGTTGGTGCAGACCACATCAAGGCGGCCCAGCGGATACGTAGTTTGCAGGCGACCTATCAGGAAGCGGAGGATTTGATCAATATCGGCGCTTATGCCAAAGGCAGTAATCCGGAAATCGATCAGGCCATCGACCGAAATCCGGGTATCCGTGATTTTTTACGGCAAGGTGTGATGGAACAAGCCAATCTGGCCGAAACAGTGGCCCGGATGAAACAATTGGTTGGTTGATGAAGCGTTGGAGATAGTGTAATATGCAACGATTTCATTTTAAGCTGCAAAAACTGTTGGATTATCGAAAAATTCGCGAGGAGCAGGCCCAGGCTGAATTTGCCAAGGCCACTCGCGTTTTTTTGCTTGAAAAGGAAAAACTGAAACAGTTGGAAACTACCCTGGTCGAAACATTTGACCAGCTAAAGGCGGAACAGGGAAAACCAAGTTCGTTATTGATGCTTAAGATGTTTCAGGATTACATCGATAGAACAAGAGAAGGAATCAGGCTGCAAGCGGTCAAAGTTGCGGCTGCGGCAGACCGACGGCAAACGTGCCTGAGACTTTTTGAGGAAGCATCCCGTAAACGAAAAGTAGTGGATAATCTGCGGGAAAAGAAGCTGGAGCAATACCAGGCGGAAGTATTGCATGAAGAACAGGCTTTTCTGGATGATTTGGCCGGTCAACGTTATATTCGAAACCCGTAACAGTACAAAATTTTGTAGAAAGGCAGTCGTCTGATGATGGAAAAAAAACAAGCAAAACCAGGACCAGCGGCTGCAAAAGGGACTCCGCAAAAACCAACGCCCAAAAAGCGTCGGCTTTTGTTGAAGTTTTTTTTAGTTTTTTTTCTAATCTCTGGGGTGGCGCTGGCAGGACTATATCAACGTTGGTTTCCACTTCCCGCGGAAATTGACGCCCAGATTGACCCCTATCGCG
>JBGSKE010000181.1:0-6133 GCA_041741355.1 Negativicutes bacterium
CCGGGTCTTCGTCCTCAATCAGCGGCTCCCATAAGGAACCCGCCATCGCAGTCAGCCGTGCTTCCAGTTGGCTAATCGGGTCAACAACCGCTTCCATGGCAAAATTTTCCGCCAGTAACGGGGTCATGTCATCCGCCGTCAAGCAGGACAAATCCGTTTCATTCTCATCGGCCTCATCCTTGACGGACTGGCGGGTTGACTTACGCGCCCGCTTCGGTTCTGCTGAGCGATGCAAGGCTTTTTTGCCTTCAAAAATCGAAAACACTTCGGGTTGCATGCCATCAACAGTTTCCACCATTAGTTCAATACCAAGTTCTGTTTCCAGTTCCGCCAGCACCGTCTTTTCAGCGAAACTCTCGGCAATGCGGGGGTGCAATTGAACCACCAGCTGGGCGCCCGGCCTTTTTGCGGCAATCCGCCGTAACTGCCGCAAAATTGAAATCACCAGCGTGTCCGACGATTGCATGATGCCTCTGCCGCCGCAACAGGGGCAGGGTTCGTACAGCGTACCTTCATAGGTTTGCCGGGCTTTTTTGCGGGTCATTTCGACCAAGCCCAGCTCAGTAAGCCCGAGCACGTTGGTTTTGGTGTTGTCGGCCTTCAAGCGGGCTTCCAGCTCAATCAGCACGGCCTTTTTGTGACTTTCTTTTTGCATGTCGATAAAGTCTGCTACAATAATGCCGCCGATATCACGCAAGCGAAGTTGGCGGGCTATCTCGGTTACGGCTTCCATATTGGTCCGAAAAACCGTATCCGCCAAATTCGAATGTCCGGTAAATCGGCCGGTATTAACATCAATTACCGTCAGCGCCTCGGTTTTGTCGATAATCAGATAACCGCCGCACTTGAGATCGACGCGGCGATCCGCCAAACGCGTCCATTCTTCTTCAATCCCATAATGACTAAAAATCTCAGTTTTCCCTTTATACAAATGAATTTTTTTTACCAAATCCGGCGAGAGAAACCGGGCTAATTCAACCATCCGCGCGTGAGCATCGGCGTCATCGATCACAACTTCTTCGATATCATCCTTGACATGGTCGCGAATGATCCGAATCACCAAATCCGCATCGCGATAAAGCAACAACGGCGCTTTGGCCTTTTTAGCCTTGGCAGTCAGCGCTTCCCACAAATTGGCCAGGTACTGGAAATCCCGCGCCAGTTCCTCTTCGCTGTGCCCTTCGGCAACAGTGCGGACAATAACTCCCATCCCTTTAGGACGGATTTTTTCGGCCAGTTTGCGCAAGCGCGAGCGTTCTTCCGCCGACTCGATACGCCGGGAAATCCCTACATAATCGACGCTGGGCATCACAACCACATAACGGCCGGGAATCGAAAAATGGGTCGTTGCCCGCGGCCCTTTTGTCCCCATGGCGTCTTTGACGATTTCCACCATGATCTCGGCGCCTACAGTCAGATTATCTTCTTCAACCAGTCGTTGAAAGGACTTATGCGGAAAAATATCTCCCGCATAGAGAAATGCATTCTTGCCGATCCCAATGTTGATAAACGCGGCCTGCATCCCCGGCAGGACATTTTCCACCCTGCCTTTGTAAATGTTCCCTACCATATGATTGCTTTCTGTCCGCTCTACCGCCACTTCCAGCAGTACCCCGTCATCGGCCAGCGCCATACGGATTTCTTCGGGAATCACATTGACGACGATTTTTTTCGCCATGGAATATCCCCTTACATTTTATTAAATCTCAAACGCCGTTTTACTGCCGGCGTTCGTTTCTGCCTTGAGCTCCATCCGGCAAAAAGCCATCTCGCCAGCCGGAAAGCCAAATTGTTCAACCAGCGCCTTCATTACTTCCTGCGGTTTAACCGCGCCGCCGGGCGTCATGCGCAACCAAAACCGTACGGTAAAGCAATCAGCGCCAGCTAATGTTTCCAGTTCACCTGTTAAATAGTTTTTTAGGTCCATCGTCTTGACGCCTTTGGGTGATCGCCGAATATACGTCACCGATTCAGCCTGCTGCAAGCGGTTTACCGCTGCTTCAGCCGACCCGACCTGCTCCGGCGAAATCAGTCCGCTGACCAGAACCCGATACGCAGCCAAATTCAAATCAGCCGCCAACGAAGCGGTGGAAACAACCGACTGCGCGGCGACAAGCGCGAGTCCCGGCGGTAGTTTTGCCGACAGATTGCGGCTAAAGTCCTCAGCGGCAACTAGCTGCGCCATTTCCACATCAACGTATTCCGACTCGCTGGCAATGCCCACACCCAACGCCGGACCAAACGACAATCGCATGTGCGGATTAAAGCCGACGCTATAGGCCACAGGCAACTTTGCCCGCCGCAGCGCCCGTTCGATAGCTCGGCCAAAATCAAGATGGCCCACATATTTTGTTACTTCGCCTTTTCGCAGCGCGATACGAATTTTCTCCATCGGTTCAAGCCCTCCAGTCAATGACAGACACGCCAAGATCCTGGCACACGCCGCAGCCGGTACATTCGCCATTCCGACAATCCGCCGTCAACGAACCGGCGCAAGCCGACGCCCATTCCGCAGCCAACCAATCCTGGGAAACCCCTGAGTTCAGGTGCGCCCAAGGCATTGTTTCGGCGGCGCTGCGTTGCCGAACCGTATAAAAGTCGGGATCGATTTCCGTGGCGGCAAAGGCGGCTTCCCAGACATCGGCCCGAAAATGTTCGCTCCAGCCGTCAAACCGCGCACCATTGCGCCAGGCCTGCAGCAGTGTTTTTCCCAGTCGTCGATCGCCCCTGGCAAAGACTCCCTCCAGCTTGCTAGTCGGCGCGTCGTGCCAGTTAAAACTGATCCGGCGGTCACGCAAGGCCCCGCGCAGCAACTGCTGACGCCGTTCCATTTCTGCAACCGAGATTTGGGGGAACCACTGGAAGGGAGTATGCGGTTTGGGCACAAAGGTGGATACACTAACCGAAACTTTGCAACGGGAAGAATTGCGCGACAAGGCGAGCACCTTGCGCGCCAGCTCGGCGATTGCCAGGACGTCTTCATCAGTTTCCGTCGGCAAGCCGATCATAAAATAGAGCTTGATGCCAGACCAGCCCGAACGGAAAGCTGCGCCGGCCGCTTCAAACAGATCGGCTTCGGTGACGCCTTTGTTAATCACATCGCGCAACCGTTGCGTGCCTGCTTCGGGGGCAAAGGTCAACCCCGAACGGCGGACTTTCTGGATCTCGTTGGCCAGCTCGATGGAAAAACTGTCGATACGCAGCGAGGGCAGCGACAAGCTGATCCGTTGCGGCGCGAATTCTGTCAACAGCGAATGGGCTAGC
The DNA here is from genome assembly GCA_041741355.1 of Negativicutes bacterium. Lineage (GTDB taxonomy): Bacteria > Bacillota > Negativicutes > UBA1444 > UBA1444 > UBA1444. The sequence goes on from JBGSKE010000181.1 coordinate 3,265, forward strand.
TCGCGCAGACACGAATAGTCGGCCGAACTGAGTGACACCAACGAAATCTCATCATAGCCGGTATTGTCCGCCAGTTCTCGGGCCAGGCGCATCAACGTCGCCGGTTTGCGTTCGCGCACCGGTCGGTAAATCACGCCTGCCTGGCAAAAGCGGCAACCGCGGGTACAGCCGCGGAACAACTCCAACATGATCCGGTCGTGCACGGTTTCCAGATAAGGTACGATCGGTCGGACAGGAAAATAGGCACTGTCCAAATCTACGACCACCCGTTTGGCGATTGTTGGTGGGATTTCTGCACGAATCGGTCGTACTTGGACGCAAGTCCCATCGGCGGCGTAATCGACTTGAAAAAATGCCGGCACATAGATGCCCGGCAGTCGGGCAAGATTCTCCAGCAGCCCCGGACGCCCTCCCATGCGTCCCGCTTGCTTCCAGGCAGCAATGACAGCAGCGATTTCTCCGATGATTTCTTCGCCTTCGCCAATGACAAAGCAATCAAAAAAGTCCGCCAGCGGTTCCGGGTTAAAGGCGCAGGGACCACCGCCAACCACCAGCGGATCGCACTCGCGGCGATCGGCGCTAAGCAGCGGGATGCCGCCCAGGTCCAGCATCGTCAGGATGTTGGAATAGGTCATTTCATATTGCAGGGAAATTCCCACCGCATCAAACTGTTGCAACGGAGTGCGGGTTTCCAGGCTGCACAGCAGATCGTTACCGCTGCGCAGCACGGCCTCCATATCCGGCCAGGGACAGTAGGCCCTTTCCGCATAGGTATCCTGCCGCTCATTCAATATCCCGTACAGGATCTTCAACCCCAGGTTAGACATGCCGACATCATAAACATCAGGCAGAACCAAAGCAAACCGGACGGCCACGCCGGCCGGATCTTTCTGGACCATGTTCCATTCACCGCCGGTATAGCGGGCCGGTTTCGCGACATTGCTCAGTGCTTTATCTTTAAGCTGCAACTACTTTGTCCTCCGTTTCAAAACATCAATTTCTGTTGGCGAGACTGGATATTGAGCAAAATGCCGACGCTGATCAAGTTAGTCGTAAGCGCGCTAACGCCATAGCTCATGAAGGGCAGCGGAATCCCTGTCACTGGCATGATGCCGATGGTCATGCCGATATTGACCATTACGTGAAACGCCATCATCGAAGTAATTCCCGCCGCTAGCAAGGCGCCGAACTTATCCCTTGCATTCTTCGCAGTTTTTACGCCGCGGTACAGCAACAAAAAATAGAGCGCCAAAATCACGATGGAACCTACAAACCCCAGTTCTTCACCAATGACCGCAAAAATAAAATCGGTATGGTTTTCCGGCAAAAAGTTCAATTGGCTTTGCGAACCGCCAAATAACCCTTTGCCAAATAACTGGCCTGAGCCGATCGCAATCTTTGACTGGATGATATGATAGCCGGCGCCAAGCGGATCGACATTCGGGTCGAGAAAAACGGTCAGTCGGGACTTTTGATAATCTTTCAAAAAAAACCAGAATGCAGGAACACAAGCTGCTCCGGTCGCCAAAATCTTCAACAACAGCTTTCCATCGATTCCCGCCACAAACACCATTCCCAGCAAAATCGCCAAAAACACCAGCGATGTCCCCAAGTCCGGCTGTTTCAGAACCAACAGAAACGGAATGATGACAAAAGCGCCGACAGGCAACAAATCCCAGACGCTTTTCATTTTTTCTTCCCGCGAATCCAGCAAATGAGCCAGCGATATAATCATAATCAGTTTGGCAAACTCTGAGGGCTGAATAGTGATCGGTCCGATCTGAATCCAGCGTTGCGCTCCCAAGGCCGATTGCCCGACAAACATGACCGCAATCAACATCAGCAGATTGATTCCGTATAATAGGTTGCCAAGCGGGCCGAGAATCCGGTAATCAAACCGCAACATCACCAAAATCAAAACAAAGTTTATCAGCGCAAATAGACCTTGCCGCTGGACAAACCAATAACGGTCGTCGCTTGGCGTATTGATGTGGGTTGCACTGCCGATCATCAAGATGCCGATTCCCACTAACGCCAGGGTAGAAAAAATCATCAAAAAATCGATATTGCGAAACGAGCGTCGATCAATCATCAGTTACAAAAAATCCTTTCCTGGCAAACGTCGGGCCAGTGCAGTAAAAATCCGGGCGGCCGGCGCTAAAGGCTGGCGACTGACCACCGGTTCGCAACACAAGGTGGCTACAGCGATCGCTTCGTCTTCCGGAATCGTGCCCAGCAAAGGAATTCCTATCGAGTCGGCAATTTCAGTTTCCGCCGGAATCAAGCCGTTTTTAAAATGGTCGCTACGAAAACGATTAATCACCAGATACAAGTCAGTCAGGCCTTTGGCCATAAATTCAGCCACTACACGGTCCGTGTCGCGGATCGAAGTCGCCTCTGTCGTCGTAACCAAAATGCCCCGCCCGGCCACTGATGCAGCGCGCAATGGTATTGGCTCCAAACCCGGCGGGCAATCTAGGATTACCAGATCAAACTCTGCAGCCAATAGGCCGCATAACACTTTAAGGCTTTTTTCATTCACTTCATTCATCGACCGGTTTTGCGCCGCTGGGAGCAAATAGAGCGTTTCGAGCGACGGATGCTTGAGGATTGCATCGCGAAACCGGCAGTTTCCAGACAAAACATCGACCACGTCAAACAACACCCGGTCATCCAGCCCCAGACACAAGTCCAGGCAGCGCAGCCCCACGCTCAGGTCGACCACAAGTACGCGCAGCCCTTCTGTCGCCAATGCTGCGCCAAGATTAACCACTATCGAACTTTTTCCGGTACCGCCTTTGCCGGACGCAACCAACCAAACCTTATGCATATTCGTCCTCACAGTGCCGTACCCGGAAGCGGTTTGCGC
>JBGSKE010000182.1:0-7748 GCA_041741355.1 Negativicutes bacterium
CTGTCCCATTATTGATGATTTCGAAGGGGATCTTCATTTCTTGCAGTTTCGCCGCCACATCGCCAGCATCTTTGCTCTCCATATCCGCAAACAGCGGCACATACTGCGGCTTCCCGCCCGCCCAGTAACTGGCGGCCAACACCGAGATAAAGAGAAGCAACGCGGAACCCAATATGATCCAGCGTTGTCGTGGTGAGAATCGATCCCATAAAGTCTTCATCTGCTCCCGCAGTTCAGCCATCCTGCATTACCTCGCCGTCATCAGACTTGCATCCGCATCATTTCCTGATACGATTCCAACATTTTATTGCGTACTTGGATGGTCAGCTGAAGCGCAACCGCTGCCTTTTCTGCAGCAATCACCACCTGGGAAATGTCTTCGATTTTGCCGGTAGCCAAATCTACAGAGGTCTGGCTGGCCTTTTGTTGCAAATCATTTACATCATTCAGTGCATCCATCAGCATCTTGCCGAATGTTTTATCAGAAGCCACAGTCGCTCCCGCCGCAGCGGAACCTCCGCTTGGCATCATTGGCAATTTTACCGAATTTACTGCTTGAATAGGCATTATATCACCTTCTCAACAAAATTCTTCGCAAAAATCATTTGCCAATTTCCAATGCTTTCAACATCATGCTTTTGGCCACATTCACCGCAGTGACATTTGCCTCATACGCCCTTGATGCAGTCATCATATCCACCATCTCGGTAATGATGTTGATATTCGGCATTTTGACATATCCATCCGCATCAGCATCTGGATGTCCCGGTTCATAAATCATTCGTGGCGGCGAATCATCTTTTTTGATTCCGGTGACTTTGACGCCATTCAACTGAACCCCATTTAATTGCATCTGTCGATTCATCATATTGGCAAAAGCACCACTGCTCGGCCTGGGTTCAAACACGACAAATTGACGTTGATAAGGACCGCCTTCGCTAGTCCGGGTTGTATTCACATTGGCAATATTGTTTGAGATGACATCCAGTCGCAGCCGTTCAGCAGTCATGCCTGACGCTGCTGCATCAATCGCGCCAAAAATACTCATCAATATCAACCTCCCTTGATTGCCAGTTTAATATTGGTATAGTAGCCATTGATGCGCTGCGCCACAGTATTGTAGAAAATATTATTTTTGGTCATAGCTGCCATCTCGGCGTCAACATCAACATTATTCCCGTCCGTTCGCAAGGAAGTATTTTCAATCTTGCGAATCTGGTTGGGTTCCGGCGTTTTGTTGGCAGGCGCAATGTGCTTCGGATGCGTCAAAGACATGCCGTGCTGGCGGTTCTCGCTTTGGGCCGCGACGGCCAATTCATCTTCAAACGAGACTTCCATTCTTTTATAGCCCGGTGTATTGATGTTCGCAATATTGTTACTGATTACCTTGTGCCGAAGCGATGACCCTGCCAATGCCTTTTCCAACAGATTGATCGGTTGTGATTCGAATAAGCGATTAAACAAAGCCATCACTCCTTTGGCACAATTCTTGTCTAACGAATCAAGACGATTTCTTGTACAGATAATCTTTCGACAAAAACAAAAAATATCCTGCCGGTTTGTATTGAACCACCCTGACGGGTGGTTCAATACAAATTATTTCTTCAATTTTTTCAACTCATCGATCAGTTTTTCATTAAGAACCTTGATGTAAGTTCCTTTCATGCCCAGTGATTTCGATTCGATCACACCAGCGCTTTCAAACTTGCGTAGCGCATTGACAATGACGGAACGGGTGATACCGACACGGTCAGCGATTTTACTGGCAACTAGCAATCCTTCGTTGCCTTCCAATTCACCTAAAATGTGCATCACCGCTTCCATCTCGGAATACGACAATGTTCCCAAGGCAACTTGGATTGTTGCCATTTTTCTGGCATCGTCCTCAATTCGCTCGGTCCGGTCGCGTAAAAACTCGATACCCACAACCGTTGCGGCATATTCAGCCAAAATGAGATCGTCATCGACAAAAGGCTCATTAAAGGTTGCAACGATCAGCGTTCCCAACCGTTCACCGGCGCCGTAGATCGGCACGACTGTCGTAAACTTTTCATTGGCAATGCAGGCAGTATCGGTGCTAAATGCACACATGCCATTGTTCAAAGTCAGATTCTCCGACGTCTCAAGAACTTTTGACAACCAGTTTACGTAACGCTCAGGAAAACGTCCGGTCTTCAGAACCTTCTCCATCATTAATTCGCATTCAAATTCATCTACGATGCTATAGCCAAGAATCTTGCCATCCCGATTCACCAGGTAAACATTCGCCGTCATCACTTCGCTGAGCGTCTTCGACAAATCGGCATAGGCTATTTTCTCGACTTTTTCCAACAACCGACTGATTTTCCGGGTCTTTTCCAACAATACACTCGCCACAGGAAATTCCACCTTTCTTCTATTCTTTTCGACAATTAGAGGCAAAACAATAAGGCCCTCATGCCCTTGGATGTGAATTTCGGTACACAGACAGCAGTCTTTCGCTGGACACGTGGGTATATACCTGTGTCGTTTTAAGGCTGACATGCCCCAGTAACTCTTGAACAGAGCGCAAATCGGCGCCATTGTCCAACAGATGGGTAGCAAAGCTGTGCCGGAGCGTATGCGGCGTCACTCTTTTCTTTACAGCCAGCATTTCCACGTATTTTTCCAAAATTCTGCGGATGCTTCGATCACTCAAAGGAGTCCCGCTATGATTCAGAAAAAGTCTGTCCATCACTTTGTCCTGTTTTTTGCAAAGTAACGGACGGCTCTTCTGCAAATAGACCAATGTTGCCTGGATAGCTTTCTGACCGATTGGCACGATCCGCTCCTTTGAACCCTTGCCAAAAACCAGAATGTAACGTTCATCCAAGTCAATCTGCGACAAGGTAAGCCCAGTCAGTTCAGACACGCGTATCCCTGCGCCGTAGAGCAACTCCAGAATCGCCAGATCGCGCCGACCCAAAACAGTATCGGCCGGCAGTAGCATCAGGGAGTCGATCTCCGGAACATCAAGAAATTGCGGTAGCCGGCGTTCCAGTTTCGGTGTACGGATTCCGACAAAAGGATTGGCATCAATCAACTGCTCCCTGCATAAATACCGTCCAAACGACCTGAGGGCGGCAATATGCCTGGCTATTGAGCGGCGGGAATAATCCTGATTAACTAAGGAAGCGAGATAACGACGAGCCAGATAGGTGTCAAGCATCGACAATTGAAAATCGCCGGGAACTAGCCGGCGCAAAAAAACAACAAATTGCTCAATATCCCGACGGTAACCGACAACTGTATGCGGAGACACATTTTTTGCCCCCTGTAAAAACTCCAGATACGGTTCGAGAAAAGTTGCTGCTTCATTGCTCATGCCAAGTCTGCCTTTAGCTTTCTTTTGGGATTTATTGTAGCACAATAAAAAAAGTGTGGCAATACTATTGTCACACTTTTCGCAATTGTTTTTGAAAACATCCATTTTCGCTATGCAACGTCTTATAAGGGTTTGGGGCTCTTTTTAACTGTTTTAGTCTTCTTTGTTGCCGGTTTGGGCGATTTCGCCGGAACCGCCTTTGCTTTTGACAGCGCCGCTTTGTTAGCCGCCGGTTTTGCCTTGCTTGCCGGTTTCGCTGTAGTTTTGGTTTTTACTGTCACCGTCGCTGCAGGAGTTGCTTTTCGCCGGGTTGTCTTCGGAGCTGCCCCGCTATCCGCAGGCAGAGCTTCATCAACCGATTCCAATTCTTTACCGCTGCGCGATGAACAGGAAGCATTGCTGCATTCAATGATTTGTGATTGACTGCGGGATTTCTTTTCGACCATAAACGAACCGCAAACAGGGCAAGGTTCGCTGACCGGCTTATTCCAGGAAACAAAAGTACAGGCCGGGTAATCGCTGCAGCCGTAAAACAAGCGCCCGGCTTTGGATTTTCGTTCCACAACCGGTTTTTCGCAAACAGGGCAGGCAACGCCGATCTCCTTTACAATCGGCTTGGTCGTGCGGCATTCGGGAAACTTCGTGCAACCCAGAAAAGAGCCAAACCGTCCATGTTTGACAGCCATAAAGGCGCCGCAATTTTCGCAGACAATGTCGGTGATTTCTTCGGGCACTTTGACCCGGGCGGCTTCCTTTTCAACTCGTTCGAGCGTTTCAATAAATGGGCCGTAAAATTCTTCCAACAACTGTCGCCACTCAACATCACCCTGCGCAACATCATCCAGGCGTTTTTCCATCGTAGCGGTAAAATCAGTGTCAACAATCGCAGGAAAATGTTCTTTGAGCAAATCGCTGACAATAAAGCCCAACGGCGTCGGTTGGAATTTTTTCTCTGCTTTCAGAACATAACCCCTACCCTGAATGGTGTCAATAATCGGTGCATACGTGCTGGGCCGACCAATCCCTTTTTCTTCAAGCAACTTGATCAGCGCCGCTTCGGTAAATCGCGCCGGCGGCTCAGTAAAATGCTGTTCCGGGCGAATTTCTTTCGCCGTCAGTTGCTCCCCTTCAGCCAGCGGTGGCAATAACTTATCGCCGGCGGCAGCGGGCTGCCCTTCTACAGACTCGGCGTATACTGCCATAAAGCCGGCAAACCGTAAAATAGATCCATTAGCCTTCAGTCCATACTTACCGGCAGCAATGCTAACCGCCATCGTATCAAAAATCGCCGGTCGCATCTGGCTGGCGATAAATCGCTTCCAAATCAATTCATATACGCGTTTTTGGTCCCGGCTAAGCGCCGCCGGCAACTCATTCGCCGAAACATCAGGCACTGAAGGCCGAATTGCTTCATGCGCATCTTGCGCCGCTTTTTTGGCATATTGCGGTGGTGTCGGCGGCAAATAAGCAATGCCCAGATGCGTTTCCACCCACTGGCGCGCCTGCTCCTGCGCTTCGGTCGACACCCGCGTCGAGTCGGTACGCATATAGGTGATGTGTCCCGCCTCATAAAGTTGCTGCGCCAACATCATGGTTTTCTTTGCACTATAACCAAGTTTGTGCGAAGCATCCTGTTGCAGGGTGCTGGTGATGTAGGGCGGATAGGGTTTGCGGTGTCTGTCGCCGCGCTTGACCTGATCAACGAAAAACTCCGCTTGTGAAAGATCCTGCTTTATTTGTTCGGCTGTTTCAACGGAAGAAATGACGACTTTTTTGCCCTCATGCGTACTAAGTTCAGCTTCAAACGCAGTTGCAGCAGATTCGTTTTTTGCCAAAGTCGCATGAATCGACCAGTATTCTGTAACTTCAAATGCAGTAATTTCGCGTTCACGATCACAGATCAAACGGACAGCAACGGATTGAACGCGACCGGCGCTTAATCCGCGACGAACTTTTTTCCATAAGAGAGGGCTAAGTTTATAACCGACAATACGGTCAAGAACCCTCCGAGCCTGTTGCGCGTTTACTTTGTTGTCGTCAATTGTTCGGGCATGTTTTATCGCATCAACGACCGCGGTTTTCGTAATCTCGTTAAATTCGATACGACAGGCATCTTGAGCCGATATGTTCAATAAGGTTGCTAAATGCCAGGCAATCGCTTCCCCTTCGCGGTTAGGGTCAGTGGCCAGATAGACTTTTTTTGCCTGCGCCGCCTGTTTAAGCAGTTCTTTTACTAAGTCGGTTTTGCCGCGGACCACGATATATTTAGGTTCAAACCGCGCTTCCACGTCAATGCCGAGTTGACTTTTGGGCAAGTCGCGCAAATGACCCATCGAGGCTTTGACCGTATATTCGTTTTTTCCGAGATATTTCTCGATGGTGGCGGCTTTGGCCGGTGATTCGACTATTACTAAATTTTTCGCCATATCGTCACTCCTTGGCTACTTTTATATATCGCATGGATCGGTCTTTTTCAACCTGACCGGACAACTCCAGTTGCAACAATATCACTTGCAATGCAGCTGCTTCCACATCAAGCGCCTGGATAATCTCCTCAACCGTCTTTGATTGTTCACGGGACAATGCTGCAAGAACCGATTTTTCTGCTGCAGAATTTTCAGTTGACATAGTGCGGTTCACATTGCTTCTGGACAAACCCAGTTCGTCCAGAATATCATCCACGCTGCTAATCAAGCGAGCCCCTTGCTGAATCAGCCGATGCGCGCCCCGACTGGCAGCAGAAAAAACGCTGCCGGGAATCGCATACACGTCGCGGTTTTCTTCCATTGCCAGGTCTGCTGTAATCAATGCGCCGCTTTTCTCGGCTGCCTCCACTACCAATACCGCCACAGACATTCCGGCCACAATCCTGTTGCGCGCCGGAAAGCGCCCTGCCGCTGGTGGAGTCCCTGGTGGATATTCCGACATCACACAGCCGGTTTGCGCAATCTGTTCGATCAGCCTGGCGTTTTCCGGCGGATAGGCAACATCAACACCAGAGCCTAAAATCGCTATTGTTGCTCCGCCACCGGCAAGAGCTCCTTCGTGGGCAGCCGCATCAATACCCCGCGCAGCCCCGCTTACAATTGTCACACCGCATCGCGACAGGCGTTCACTAAAAGAACGGGCTACGTTCCGGCCATACGGGGTAGCGTGTCTCGACCCGACTATGGCAAGGCAAACTGCGTCGCTTTGCATATGGCCCCGATAAAACAAAAATGGCGGCTGGTCATAGCATCTACGTAATAGTTGCGGATATTCCGCATCTGATTGGCTGCAGATACCAATCCCTTTGGCGCGCCAGCTTGCTAAAACCGCTTCGGGGTCATGCTGCATGCGTTGCTGCAGCAGACTAGCCACTTCCTTGGCATTCAGGACGCCTGCCTGCTTCAAATCAGCCGAATCAGCTTGCCAGACAGCTTTCGCATCACCGAATATCTGTTTCAGCCTCTCCAGCCGGACCTTACCAATGCCCGCCGTCGTCAGAATCAGCGCATCATAGAGATGTTTCATTGCTACCTCAAACCGCGTGAGTAATACGGTCCTAATTATAGTCCCGCACTGAAAGCGGGGTCAAGCAATAAAACTGCGTTTTTCGGAATCCCAGCTGATCTTTTTCCATAAACGAACCGATTCCGGATCACTCGCTAAATAGGCGGCGGCCATTGTTGCAACAGATTTTCTTGCCAGTAATAAGGCCGGCGCCACATCGTTGAGCGGTATCAGGACAAAACCACGATTAACGATTTCCGGGTGCGGCAGAATCAAGTGCGGCGTATTCATTTCATTCTCGTGGTAAACCAGCAAATCAATATCGATAACCCGCGGCCCCCAGCGTCTGGTTCTGACTCTGCCCATATCGGTTTCCACCGCCAGGCACTGTTGTAGCAACGCTAATGGGGTCAACTCCGTTTCCAGCAGTGCAACCATGTTTAAAAAATCCGGCTGCTCCATATCGCCAACTGGTTTTGTTTCGTAAATGTTTGATACCGCCGCAACGCAGAGATCATGTTTTTCTTCCAGGCGTTGCAGCGCTTGCTGTAGTTGTGTCTCCCTATCGCCGAGATTGCTTCCCAATCCAACCAGTATCATAAACTACGCTCCCGCTGGATTTCGATCTGAACCCAATCCAGCACACCCTTCAATGGAACAGCCGGCTTACGAATTCTAACCACAACAGAATGCACGCCGGTTTCCTGCAGTACTTGCTCTGCTACCCGTTGCGCAACTCGCTCCAACAAATTATAACGTTCCTGCTGCAACACCTGTTTTACGCTTTCAAAAATCGCCACATAATTGACGGCATCAGCCAGACAATCGGTTTGGCCGGCTTTTTTTGCATCAACCATAATATCAAGATCAACTTCAAAAACTTGCCCATACTGTTTTTCAAATTCTTCACAGC
>JBGSKE010000183.1:0-2933 GCA_041741355.1 Negativicutes bacterium
GCCGACGCGTGACGGCGCCGCCTGTCTGGCAGCGGTTGCCGGCGGTGCGGCGGCGATCGTCAGCAAGACGATTTCCGTGGAACCGGCCGAGGTGCCGCGCCCCTGCATGTCGGATGTTCAGGTCGGCATGCTCAATACCGAACTTTGGTCGGAACTGACCAAAGAACAATGGTTGGCCGAGGAATATGCCATTGCGAAATCGTCTGGCGTGCCGCTGATTGTCGGGCTTGGCTACAATGCGGAACAGATTGCCGAGCTGGCGCCGTTGGTGCGTCCGTTTGCCGATGCGCTGGAACTATCTTGCCATTATATCGGTAATGACCTGACGCCGATCATCGACACGGTCAAAGCAGCAAAACGTGCTGTAGATGTACCGGTTTTCGTTAAAATGAGTCCACATCCCAACATTCAGCAGATTGCCGTGGCAGTGGAATCCGCCGGCGCCGATGCGCTGGTGATGATCAACTCCTTCGGCCCCTGTATGGGCATCGATGTGGAAACAGGCCTGCCGCTGATGGGCAGCCAGTCCGGTTACGGCTGGCTTTCCGGGCGGGCGATCAAGGCGTTGGCAGTTCGCTGCATCTTTGATGCGGCCAATGCGGTGAAAATCCCGATCTTTGGCGTGGGCGGCGTAGCGACCGGCAAAGATGTCGCCGAGATGTTCATGGCCGGCGCTTCGGCAGTCCAGTTGTGCACGGAAGCGATTCTCAAAGGGCCGGCGGTTTATGGCAAAATCGCCGCTGAATTGAATACTTTCCTTGATGCGCATGGTTACCAGTCGGTCAAAGAAATCAAGGGACTGACCAGACGAAAAATTCAGCAACGTCCGTTTTCGACCCAGGCGGTAGCGCCGGTCGTTAATAAAACTCGTTGCATCTCCTGCGGCAACTGCCTGAAAAGCTGTCCCTATCAGGCGATTCAACTCGTCGAAACCAAAGCGGTTATTGACGCGCAGGTCTGTTTTGGCTGCGGCCTGTGTATCAGCCGCTGCCCGGTCGGCGCGATCCGTTTTGGCGGCTAGTCCGATGGGTATCGTTCTGCGCGGCGCGACGATCGTCAATGCCGATTCGGCCTGCCTGGCCGATCTGCGGATTTGTGATGAAAAGATTGCGGCGATAGGCGCCGGGCTCGTCCAAGCGGGCGACCAGGTCATCGACGTGGCCGGTTGTACCCTGTTTCCCGGCGGGATTGATCCGCACACCCATTTTGACTTGGATGTCGGCAGTACGGTGACAGCCGATGATTTTGCCAGCGGATCGCGGGCGGCGATTCTTGGCGGTACGACGACGGTGATCGATTATGCGACGCAGAGTCGCGGCGGCACGTTGAAAGAGGCTCTGGCAACATGGCATGTGAAAGCCGCCGGCAAGTCGTTCGTTGATTACGGCTTTCATCTGGCCCTGTGCGACTGCAACCCGCAGGTATTGGCGGAGCTGGCGGCATTGCCGGCTAGTGAAGGTATTGCTTCGGTAAAACTTTATCTGGCCTATAAAGATGTGATGCAGGTTGGCGATGCTGACCTGCATAAAGTTATGCGGATTTGCCGGGACAAGGAGATTCGGGTTTGCTTGCATTGTGAAAATGGCGACCTGATTGACGCACTGATTGCGGAGGCCAAGGCGGCAGGGCGATTCGAGCCGGCCCAGCATGCGGCCTGCCGGCCGGAAATCCTGGAAGCGGAAGCGGTGGGACGGGCGATTGCAATCGCCGAACTGACCAGCTGCCCGATCTATATTGTTCATGTCAGCAGCGCCCGGGCCCTGGCGGTGATCCAGCAGGCGCAAGAGCGGGGACTGTCGGTGACGGCGGAAACCTGCCCGCAATATCTGCTGCTGGATGAGTCGCGCTATCTGACCGAGGATTTTACGGCGGCAAAGTATGTCATGTCGCCGCCATTACGCGCTAGAAACAACCAGGAACCACTCTGGCAAGGGCTGCGGCAGGGCGCTGTTTCCTGTGTTGGATCGGATCATTGTTCTTTCAATTACCTTGGGCAGAAAGAAATCGGTCGCAATGATTTTTCGCGGATCCCCAACGGGATTCCCGGCGTGGAAAATCGCTTCGGTCTGTTATATAGCTTTGGCGTGGCTACCGGAAAAATCAGTCTGGCGCAATTTGTTGACTGCATTTCGACTGGTCCGGCAAAACTGTTCGGACTGTATCCGCGCAAAGGCTGCCTGCGTGTCGGCAGTGATGCGGATATCGTGGTCTGGGACCCGGCGGTGCGTTGGCGGATTGCGGCGGCGACCCAGGCGCAGCGGGTCGACTATAGCGCCTATGAAGGATTCGAACAAATTGGTCGGGCCCGTGATGTTTTTCTGCGGGGACGTCGCATTGTCCAGGCGGGAAAGATTGCGACCGGGCCGTTCGGCTGTTATTTGCCGCGCAAGAATCGATGGCAGGGAGAGGATGCAGGATGTATCAATTCACGATAAACGGCACGGTCTATCAGGAAGCGGCAGACGAAAACCTGCTGGAATACCTGCGGGAAACCTTGCGGCTGACCTCGGTCAAGAACGGTTGCGGCGAAGGCGCCTGCGGCGCTTGTATGGTGCTGGTCAACGGACTGTCGATGCGGGCCTGCTTGCTGTCGCTCAGTCGGCTGCAGGACAAGAGCGTGATTACGGTGGAAGGCCTTTCCGAACGCGAAAAGCAGGTCTATGCCTGGGCCTTTGCCGAAGCCGGCGCGGTGCAGTGCGGTTTTTGCACGCCCGGCATGGTCATCAGCGCCAAGGGGTTGCTGGACAAGGACCCCGAGCCCTCCGCCGCCCGGATCAAAGAAGCGCTGCGCGGCAACATCTGCCGCTGTACCGGTTATGTAAAAATTGAACAGGCGATCATGATGGCGGCGCAGGCGCTGCGCGAAGGAGTTCCCGTATCTGCGGCGGCTCCGGCCGGCGTGGGCGCGCGGGCTGCCCGCATGGATGCCGAGG
>JBGSKE010000184.1:0-2468 GCA_041741355.1 Negativicutes bacterium
TACGTGGCAAGCACGATCGGTACCGCCCCCTTCAGGCCGGCCCAAGCCAAAAATGTTTTTTCAGTGTTGCTGAACGAGGTCCGCAGCGTACTTACCCAGACTCCGATTGGGCGAGCGACAAACATCAACAAAAGCGCCAACAGAAACCCCGGCAACAGCAACGTCGCCAACTGTTCGGGAAACACCAGCCAGCCAAGCAAAACGAACATGAAAATCTGCATCATCCAGGCAAATCCTTCATTGAACCGAAAAATGGCCGGACGATAAACCAGCTCTGAATTACCGGCCACGATCGCCATGGCGTATACCGCCAAAAAGCCGCTGCCACCCAGAGTCGCTGTGAGCGCATACGTCAAAACAGCGCAGGCTAGGGACAGAATCGGGTATAACCCCGAACTTTTCATCTGAATCCGATTGATCAACCGCACCATCAGTTTGCCGGACAAGTATCCGGCGATCCCGCCGACACCAATTTCCCGCAAAAAATACAATGCCATCTGAAAAACGCTTGTCTCGGGATTGGTCAAAAGCTGAATGCAAAGTAGTGTCAGAAAAATTGCGGTGGGATCGTTGCAGCCGGACTCAGCTTCCAATGTTGCGGCCAGCTTTTTGCGCACACTGTGTCCGCCAATTACCGCAAACACTGCCGCCGCATCCGTCGAACCGACGATTGATCCGAATAGCATCGCTTCCAGCCAGGACACTTCCAGCAAATAGTGAGCAAAAAATCCGATCACCAATGAAGTGATGACTACGCCCAGTGTCGCAAGGACTCCCGCCACTTTCACCACCGGCCTAACTTCGGGCCAAGAGGTGTTCAATCCACCGTCAAACAAAATCGCAATCAGGGAAAATGTGCCGAACAACTGGGTGATAAAGGCGTCGTCAAAGTAGAAGAATTGTCCCAGCATCATCCCCAATCCGACAAACAAAACCAAGGCCGGTACGCCGACCCGGTTGGAAAACTTCGCGGCCATCACACCGGCCACCATAAGAACCCCGACCAGCAAAATGATCGAATTTGTTTTTGCAATCACTTCCACTTTGCTGTCACCTCTTTTATTCATTATAACTTACAGAAGCAAAAACAAAAAACTTCCGGTTTCTAGGCCGGAAGCCTTTTATCCACCAAGTCGCCTGATGGCAGTGTTTATAACTGGTCAAACCGCAAATTGAGAATCGGATACTTTTGCCAACCGGCATAATCAAAATGCCACCATTCCTCGGGATACACCGTGAACCCCTCGCCTGCCATCAACAGTCGCAACAGTTCCCGCCGCTCCCTTTGCGCAGCAGTTCCCCCGGGATAGGACGGAAACGCCCGAATTGAAAACTCGTCGTAATCGCTGCCCATATCGACCGGTTTGCTTGTCGCCAGGCTATAGAATCCGACATCCACCGCGCAACCGCGGTTATGCCGGGACCCTTTGGCAGGGTCGGCGACAAAGATCTTTTGCGAATCCGGCGTCGCATCCCAAAACATCCTGGTCACATACCAGGGCCGGTACGCATCGTAAATAATCAAGCCGTAGCCGTATTTTTTGAGTAAAGCACTGACCCTGATCAGCGCTTCGGCCGCCGGTCGTTGCAAAAAAGCGCGCGGTTCATCGTACAGCTGCATCCCCATGAAATTATTCGTTCCGGCATAACGAATGTCGAGTTGCATTGTCGGATCCAAACCAATCAACTCCACCAACTCGGCGGCGACAAAGCTGCCCGACTCGACCGGTGGCGCTGCAACAAGCGCCAGGCGGCGCAATTCATCAGCAGGCAGCAACGACTTAATCTGAAAGGTTTTCCCTTGCTCAATATCAAAAAACTTTCTCGGATACCGGTTTTCGCCAATCTTAACAGCAACCGCTATGCCCTGCCGGTCCTGCTCAAAACTAACTGTCGCGGTTTCTTTGCGTAGCGGCCCATACGTAAGCAATTGATAAATGTTTGTCGATTGACGCAGTAACGGATAGGCCGAATACCTGGAAAATTGATTTTCTGCGTTGTCGGAGGCGTCAAATATCAGTTCCAGTTGGCCCGCCCGTTCACGAACCAAAAACCGCCGGTCACCCTGTTCGAACATCCCCACCAGCGGACTGGCCGAGCACGGGCCGATTAACCAGAAGCAGCAGACAACGACCAACAGAAAATCTCTCAGGCCTCGCCATTCTTTCCTCATGGTTCGCATCATAGACCTCCCAGCGATATAAAAATTCACTGCCATGAAAAAACTATCTTGCGGCCAAGAAATCTGAGCGCGGCGGCGTAAACGTATCAATAATCACCGAATCCTCTTCGAGCGCCACCACACCATGCATCACATTTTTCGCGGCGTAATAAGTATCGCCGGCATGCACGACCTGGATACGTCCATCAACCGTCAGTTCAAAACTGCCTTGGGCTATATAGCCCACCTGTTCATGTTCTTCATGCTTATGAGGCGTTCCTATCCCGCCCTTTTGAAACCGGAATTC
>JBGSKE010000185.1:0-6661 GCA_041741355.1 Negativicutes bacterium
CTCCGGTTGAAACTGTATCAGTTTGACGATATTTTCACGGGTAGTGGCAACATCGTCAACGATTAGGACTCGGATTTTGTCGGACATCTGTCTGCCCTCCTGCCGGTTTCTGATTCAGGTGATCGCGCACATCTTGCGACAAAGGCGGAACTAGAGCCTGCTGATCGACAATCGTCGGCGTCACCAAGATGATCAACTCGGTTTCACCCTTATTAAAACTGGTGCTTCGGAACAGCTGTCCAATAACCGGCAAATCACCCAAAAACGGAATCTTGATCACATCGCGGGTAATGTCATTGGCAATCAGACCGCCGATCGCCATCGTCTGGCCTGAGACCAGGGCAATCGAAGTTTCCGCTTTGCGCATCCTGATCGGCGGAATCGTCAGACTAGGTGAGATAGGAATACGATGATTGGAATCCCATTCAATCGCGCTTACTTCCGCCTTAATCTTGCTGGTGATCGTTCCATCGAGACTCGCTTCCGGTGTTATTTCCAATTTGACGCCGTAATCTTTCCATTCAATTGTAACTGAGCCATTCTGGTTGCTGATCGGGATTGGAATCTGACCGCCAACCAATATGCTCGCTTTGTCGCCACTTAGCGTCACCATATTAGGTTGTGATAATAAGCGGGCAAAACCGTCTTGAATCAACAAGTTCAATTGAGCGTTAATTGGTGAAAAGGTTCCCATATTGCCGAAAGTATTCGGGGCACGATAGTTGGTTGAACTTCCCCCGGCATAGAACTTACCGGGGGAACTTGCGTCAGTGCTAAAATATTGCGCTCCCAGAGATTGCGTTTTCAAGCGGTTGATTTCTACGATTTTCGCCTCGATTTTTATCTGCACCGGTTTGGCGATTTCCAGCAAGTTAACCACTTTTTCGCCATAAGCTACAGCAATCTTTTCAGCCCGTAATCGTTGATACTGGTCATTGACCGTCCCTTCCAGAATCACCGTCTTATTCACCTTTACTACCCGGATATCCGGATAGCCGAGCAACTGTTTGATTTCATTGGCGATCGCCGGGTCATTGGCCGCTACTTCCACTTGATAAGTCTGTCGGCCCATGTTGGACCAGATAATCAACGTCGTCGTTCCGGTCTGTTTACCAACCAGAATCAGTTCGTCGCTGGACACAACCACCACGTCCGCCACCTCAGGATTTGCGATAGCCGCACGTTGCAATCCGCTCATATTCAGCGTACGCGACTGGCCGGCGCCTACCGTCATTTTTTCCGGCGTAGCCGCGATACCCTGCCCTAACAAAGTTAACAGCAGGATTAGGCAAAGCAGTGCGCTGAGTGCAAATTGTTTTTTCATGACGGCGCTGCCCCCCCTATTCAATCTTGGTTCCTCGAATCACCGGAATTCCCGGTCCGGTTTTGGGTGAGATATCCGCACCGGCAGGCGGCGCAGGCGGTGCGGGGGGCGGTTGTTCTTTGTTCTGTTGAATCGGCGATTTATGCACCCCGACGATATCGGTTGGCGTTACCGGTCGCTTGATTGGATCATTGCCTTCCGGCAGGTATGGTCGCAAGGCAAACCGCAGCTTGCCTTTTTCTTCAGCCAACGCAATTTTAGCTGCATCATCCGGCGCCACGGCCAATGTCACTGTCGTTGCCTTGATTACACCAGCATCCTTCGTCGCATCTTTCTTGAGATCGCGTTGCTCTGGCACCGCTTCACTGTCCTTATTCACAGCCAACACCAAGATGTTTTGCAGCAAAATTTGACTGACATTATCCCCCACAATCTGCTGATCAAAAGTCACGATCGCGTCAACCATATCGCCCGCCTTAAGTAGCCCGGCCACTCCGGTGATATCGGAAACGCCAACAGTCAATGCTCTTTTACCGGCGGGAATCACGCCAGTAAAACCGACCATCTTGCCGTCAGTGAACAACCGACGCTGCAGGACCTGCTCGCCGCCAACAATCGTTTCGCTGTTTACCATACCGATCACAGTTGGCAACTCCCGCACAGCGCCTGGCTGAATGTATTCGGCAGGGATACGCGATTCCTGGACCATTGCCGCAGTAATGCGAGTTTTGGCCGGAATATCGACCCTAGCCGTCACCACAGGTTCGCCTTCAACCACAACCGGCTTTTGCATGCTCTGGTTGAGAAAATTATATACCAGGACTGCCGTGACAAAGCTAAGAAGCAGCGCAATCCCCGTCAATCCTTTGCTCGAAAGTTTTGCCACCTCGCATCTCCCCTCAAAATCCGCTATTTAGTGGTTTTATTGTACAGGAGACATCACCAAAGCTCAATAGAACAAGCCTTGCTGCAGTACTACCCCAGTCTCATTTTTCGCTAGGACCTCGGTCCCTTTTCTATTTTCTTACAGCCATTTCTTGATCCGGAAGAACTTTATCATGACCAAAGATACCGTCAGCATCAGTGTTCCGACCGCGTAAAATCCATATTCCCAGTGCAGACCCGGCATCGATTCAAAATTCATTCCATATACGCCAGCAATAAAAGTCAGCGGGATAAATAAGGTAGAAATGATCGTGAGCACTATCATGACCTCGTTCAGTCGATAGCTGATACTGGACAGATAAATGTCCAACATGCCGGCGACAAGATCGCGGTAGGTTTCCACCATATCGATCACTTGAATGATGTGGTCGTAAATATCACGCAGATAGGGCCGGGTTTCGGCGTTGCACAAACCGGATTCGCACCGTTCAAATGTCCCAATAATTTCACGGACAGGCCAAACCGCTTTGTGAAGGTATAACAGCTGGCGTTTGAAAAAATGAATCTGTTTTAACTGCAGCGGTCCTGGGCGAAGCACCAAAGCTTCATCGAGGTAATTCAGAACATCACCCAATTCATCCAGCACCGAAAAGAAATGATCAACAGTCAGATCCAGCAATGCATAGGCCAGATAATCAGTCCCTTGACTCCTGATCCGCCCCTTGCCGGTCAGAATCCGCTCACGGACAGGTTCAAACAAGGTTCTGTCCGTCTCAGTAAAGGAGATCAGCCAATTTTTCCCTGCAACCCAACTAACTTGTTCAAATACAATATTTTCCTTCCTCTCGCCCGGAATATCGGCAGCCTGCTTTTTCTTGCCTGCCGATGCCGGCTTGATAACCCTGGGCACGCGCAATACCAGAAATAAGTATTCATCAAATTCCTGAAATTTTGGTCGCTGCGTAGTATCAAGAATATCTTCCAGTACTAACGGATGGATCGCAAAGTGACGGCCGATTTTCCCGATGGTTTCAACATCATGAAGACCATTGACCTCAATCCAGGCAATTCCTGTTTGAGTCGTGTCCGTCAACAACGACTCCAACTGCTCAATTTCTTGCATTTGGGCACCGGTCGCAGTATAAACCGTCCGCCGCAAAGAGGTTTTCTCCAAGTATACATCGCCAATATGATGCAAAGTTCCTGGTGGAACGCCTACTTTTTTACTATGATGGCCTGTCGATTGTTTCAGGGGAATCACTCCATCCACCGTTTTCCAATTTCACTTACCCTTTTGCTAGTGTGTTTGACATAACCGGGCAAAAGTCCTGCTGTTTGCTTTGATTCAAGCAAAAGCTGAAAAACGCAGCAAATATCGGCAGGAAATATCCGTCTCAGGTGGAACATTTAAGTAAGGTACCCTGCGAGCAAAAACAAATATGGAAAGAGGGATATCTGTTGGATATCATTAAAGAACTATTGAAAGACGTTCCCTTGCCGCGGATGGTCAAAATCCGCCAATCTTTTAACGCTGATGAGATTGCGGATGTTGGCGCCGCACTCAGATCTGCTTTGGCAGACTCGGGGCAACTGCGGAAAATCAAACCGGGTATGCGCATCGCCATCGCCGCCGGTAGTCGGGGCGTTGACCAGTTAGCCACGCTGGTCCGTACTGCGGCGGACGAAATCAAGAAGCAGGGCGGCAAACCGTTCGTTGTTCCGGCTATGGGCAGTCATGGCGGCGCCACTGCTGCCGGACAGGCCGAAGTCTTGTTTCACCTCGGTGTCAGTGAAGCCACCGTCGGCTGTCCTGTCGTCTCATCGATGGAAGTGGTCGAACTGTCGCGATTGCCGAACGGCATGCCGGTATATATGGATAAACATGCCTATGAAGCTGACGGGATCATTGTAATCAACCGCATTAAGCCGCATACCGCCTTCCGTGGCCCCAATGAAAGCGGTCTGGTGAAAATGATCACCATCGGCCTTGGTAAACAAAAAGGCGCCGAATCCTGCCACGCTTATGGATTTAAGCTTATGCACGAATTGATTCCGGCCATGGCCCGTGACGCGCTTGCCCTTGCACCGATCCTGTTCGGTATTGCCACGGTTGAGAATGCTTATGACCATGTCGCCAAAGTCGTTGTCGCCAGTGCCGATACATTGATTGAAACTGACAAACAGCTTTTGATCGAAGCCAAGGCCGCTATGCCGCGAATAGAGTTCTCGCCGATTGACGTATTGATCATCGACGAAATCGGCAAAGATATCTCCGGTGACGGGATGGACCCCAACATCACCGGTCGTTACCCGACGCCTTATCCGACCGGCGGGCCTGAAGTATCGAAAATGGTTGTGCTGGACCTGACCAATGCTGGCGGTAATGCCAACGGCGTCGGCACCGCTGACTTCACAACCCGTCGCTTGGTTGACAAAACCGATTTCAAGGCGATGTATGCGAACGGAATTACCTCGACCGTCGTTCGCCCCAATGCGATCCCAACGACGCTGGACTGCGACCTGGATGCGATTCGGGCTGCTGTGAAAACCAGCAACGCACTAGATCTGGGAAAAGTCAGAATGGTACGGATCAAGAATACGCTCCAACTAGGCGAAATCATGATTTCGGAAGCGATGCTAACGGAAGCATTGGCACTTGCCAATGCTTCCGTTTGTTCAGAGCCTTTCGAACTGGAATTTGACCAGCAGGGCGATCTCGTCCGAAAATAAGCGATTCCCGCATCCAAACAGGAGAAAAAAGATGAAAACACTTTCAGCTGATGGTAACAATGCCCGGCCGGAACACCGCCGGGCCATTGTATTTCTTTTATTGGCAGCCCTGCTCTGGAGCACCGGCGGCTTATTCATTAAATGGGTCGACTGGAATGGCATGGCCATTTCCGGTGTACGCAGCTTGATTGCGACGTTGGTGATCGGGCTGGCATTTCGCAAGGACCTGAAGATTACGTGGTCCGCCACACAACTGCTCTGCGCGGTCGCCTACGCCCTTACTGTTTCATTGTTCGTCGTAGCCAATAAAATGACCACGGCAGCCAATGCCATTCTATTACAGTACACTGCTCCCGTACATGTTGCTTTATTGTCGGCCTGGTTGCTTAAAGAACGAGTCACGTTACGGGATTGGCTGACCATCACTGCGGTTCTGACCGGAATGGTCATGTTTTTCTTCGAACAAATGAGTCCCGGCAGTTTAATCGGCAATTTGCTGGCTTTATTCACCGGCTTTACTTTTGCTCTGTTTAGTGTGCTGTTGCGCAAACAAAAAGGAGCTTCGCCCGCCGCTTCGGTTTTTTTGGGCAATCTGCTGACCGCCTTGCTGGGGCTGCCTTTCATGTTTGAGGGCGCGCCCGGGCTACAGGGCTGGCTTAGCATGCTTTATCTGGGTGTTTTTCAGTTGGGTCTGGCTTATGTGCTCTTCACGTGGGCTTTGGCGCATGTGACAGCGATGGAAGCAATCTTGATCACTTTGGTTGAACCAGTGCTAAATCCAGTTTGGGTCTTTCTGATGATAGGCGAAACTCCGGCATTTAGTTCACTTGTGGGCGGCACTATCATCATCAGTGCAGTGACCGTGCATCATCTTTTCGGAGCACGCCGATGTTGAACCCGCTTTCTCTGCTGCTAAAAAATCGGCAGTTTCAGGCTATTGCCGGAATACAGGTCTTTAATGTGTTTGGCTCGCAGCTGCTGGCGCCGGTACTGCCGCTTTACTTGTCCAGCCATGGGTTATCTGCTTCGCGCATTGGTATGGTCATGGGAATTACCGCTATCGGCGCCCTGATCATGCGGCCTTCGGCCGGTCGTTCGGTCGATCAACGGGGTAGCCTCCCCATCATCCGGTTTGGACAAATCGTCCTGGCGCTTTGCCTGTCAGCCTATTTCTGGTTTACCGGCTTCATCCCCTTATTAATTATCCGGTTTTTGCACGGCGCCGCTCAATCATTTTATTCCACCGCCAGCGTGACGTTTGCCAGCAGTGTTGAAACGCCGCAGAACACTGCCGCCGCTATTTCCCTGTTCACAGTGTTTACGATGGTCGGGCTCGGTACGGCGACGAGTTTGGCGCCATTGCTGTATCTGGAAATCAGCTTTTTCCCCTTGGTGGGATTAAGCCTCGCCTCACTGGGCATTGCGTTTGCTTTTGCCATTTGGCGGGCAAAGCCGATCGCACCTGTACAAGATTCACAGCGACTGCCGTTTGCTTCCGTACTCCGTCTGCCATCGGTTTGGGCGCCGACAGTTTGTCTGTTTGCCTCCAATTTTGTGTTTAGCACCCTGTTTACCTTTGTGCCGCTGTACGCAATAGCCGAATCGGTATCCGGCTATTCCTCGTTCTATATTTGTTTTGCCATAGCGGTAGTATGCACCCGTTTAGGCGTGCAATCATTAACCCAAGCCTTTTCCGCCGAAACCGTCGTCACTGCCGCCAGC
>JBGSKE010000186.1:0-17374 GCA_041741355.1 Negativicutes bacterium
GCGGCGTGACCGGGATCGCCTGTTCAAAGGCGATTTTCATTACAGCGGAGACTTCGGCGCTGGTTCGCGGACGGACCACGACCTCGGGTTTGTGTGGCGGCACCAGCGGTGTCGGCGAAGAATCGTAAGAATAGCCAAAGCGGTCCAGGTCCGAGGTCAGCACATGTTCTTTGCCGACAACCGCCTGCAGTTGCCGCAGGGTGGTTTCGCTGATTTGCAAGATGGTTCAACCCCTCTCTTGTTGGCAGATAATAATTATCTATCATTGTACCATGTTTTATTGACAGCGGCGAAACCGTCGATAATCCGCATATATTTTCCGTCAATTCCGACTGTTGGTTTTTCTCTTGACAAGCTGTTTTTCTGCTGTTATATTTTACACAAAGAAAATTATTGTAGGCAATGAAGCCTTCGCATTCGTGCGGAGGCTTTTTCTGTTTCACGGACAATGACGTCCCGTGGCTAACTAGCCCCGGGCGTTTTCTTTTTAAGCCCAAATTATTGAAGAAGGAAGGGAAAGAAAATGAAAAAGAGTTTAGCCTCACTAGCAAGTTTCAGTCTGGTACTCCTCCTGGCCCTGCCAGCCGCATTGGCGGCGGAAGCAGCGCCCGCCAAAATCGATACGGGAGACACCGCCTTCGTTCTGATCAGCGCCGCGCTTGTACTGCTAATGACCCCGGCGTTGGCTCTATTCTACGGCGGCATGTGCCGGACCAAAAACGTACTAAGCACCATCATGCAAAGTTTCTTCATTATTGGGATCATTTCGGTGCAATGGGTATTATTCGGCTATTCTTTAGCGTTTGGTCCCGACATCAGTCACTTTATCGGCAATCTGGACTGGATTGGACTAAACGGGGTCGGCAACTCGCCGAACGCCGATTATGCGGCCACAATTCCCCACTCCGCCTTCATGATTTTCCAGGGAATGTTCGCCGTCATCACCCCCGCGCTAATCACCGGCGCATTCGCCGAGAGAATGAAGTTTTCCGCATTCGCAGTCTTTACGATAGTCTGGGCCACACTGGTCTATGATCCGGTTGCCCACTGGGTATGGGGCGTTGGCGGCTGGCTGCGTGAAATGGGCGTGCTCGACTTCGCCGGCGGTACAGTCGTCCACATCATTTCCGGCGTGTCCGGGTTGGTCATCGCGATGATGATCGGCAAACGCAAAGGGTTTGGCAACGAAGTCATGTTGCCGCACCATCTGCCAATGACGGTGCTCGGCGCCGGTTTACTCTGGTTCGGTTGGTTCGGCTTCAATGCCGGCAGCGCTCTCGGCGCCAACGAAATCGCCTCCAACGCCTTTGTCGTCACTCACGTTTCGGCAGCTGCCGCTACGGTCTCTTGGGTCTTGGCCGAGTGGTTGATGCATGGCAAACCGACAGTGCTCGGTGCGGCCAGCGGCTGCATCGCCGGACTCGTTTCGATCACTCCCGCTGCCGGCTTTGTCAGCCCGTTGTCGGCCGTGGCGATTGGTTTGCTCGGCGGCGTGATCTGTTATCTATCTGTCAGCGTTGTCAAAGCAAAATTGGGATATGACGATTCACTGGACGCGTTTGGCGTACATGGCGTCGGCGGCGCCTGGGGCGCGCTGGCAACCGGCCTGTTTGCCTCTAAGGCAGTCAACGAGGCTGGCGCCGATGGCTTGTTGTTCGGCAATGCCGCCCAATTCACCAATCAAGTGATCGGTGTTGCTGCAAGTATTCTGTTTGCCGCCGTGATGACTTTCGCTATAATTAAGATCATGAGCCTGGTTATGGACATTCGGGTCAGCGAGGCACAGGAAATGCAGGGGCTCGACATCTCGGAACACGGCGAGCGCGGCTATTCCTATCAGGATCTGGTCACCGGGTCCCCGGTCAGCTTTGCCGTCCTGGAACCCCAATCAGCTCCGGCAACTAAAACCAGCATGGCCTGAGGGCGAAAAAAGCAGGAGGGTTGACAGATGAAAAAAATGACCAAAATCGAAATCATTACCCGCCCGGAAAAACTGGAAGCACTGAAAGAGGCGATGAATAAAATCGGCGTAACCGGCATGACCGTCACCCAGGTCCTTGGCTATGGCTTGCAGAAAGGCCATCGGGAAGTCTACCGGGGTACTGAATACAATGTCAATCTGGTACCAAAAGTCAAAGTCGAAATCGTGGTTTGCGAAGTCCCTGTCGACAGCGTGATTGAAACCGCAAAAACCGTATGTCGCACCGGCAATGTCGGCGACGGCAAGATCTTCGTTTACGGTATCGACAACGCCGTCCGCATCCGGACCGGTGAAGAAGGCGACAGCGCCATCATTGACCCCGCCGATATCCATAAATTGAAATAACCTTTCCTCTTCCCTCTCTTCCCCTTCCCCCCGCAAGAAGCCCCCTGCCATTTTGGGCAGAGGGCTTCTTGCTTTTACAGATAAATCGCCGAAGAACAACTCCTGTGAGCTTATTCCCGTTCAAA
The DNA here is from genome assembly GCA_041741355.1 of Negativicutes bacterium. Taxonomy (GTDB): domain Bacteria; phylum Bacillota; class Negativicutes; order UBA1444; family UBA1444; genus UBA1444. Next base: position 2,452 of record JBGSKE010000186.1, read on the forward strand.
AATCAGGCCGGTAATCAGGCCTTCGGTCTCCATCACACACTGCATCGCTGCCATCCGGTTCCTGCGGTCATAGTCCGGCCTATCGCCGATTTTTCGCAACCGCTGGCTGTACCAGTCATAACTGTTCACTTTGTTAAAAGTTACACAGGGGCTGAATACATTGATAAAGGAAAAACCGCGGTGGCGAATGCCAGCCTCAATCAATCCAGCCAATTCATTCAGCTCTTTGGAAAATCCTTGCGCAATAAACCCAGCGCCGGCCGATAATGCCAATTCCAGAGCTGAAACCGGCGTGTCGGCAGAACCTCCCGGGCTGGTCTTGGTGACGAAGCCGCGATCGCTACGGGGCGAAACCTGGCCTTTGGTCAGACCGTAGACGTGATTGTCCATCACGATATAAGTGATGTCGAGATCGCGCCGCATTGCATGGATAGTATGGCCGAGGCCGATCGCAAAACCATCGCCGTCGCCGCCGCAGGCCAGTACTGTCAAGTCTGGATTGGCCAGTTTCACACCCTGCGCTAGTGGCAACGAGCGCCCATGGGTGGAATGAAAACCGTAAGCGTTGATATAGCCTGGCAACCGGCTGGAACAGCCGATACCCGACACAATGACCACCTCGTGCGGGACTAGGTCAAGGCTGGCGAGAGCCCGTTGAATCGCCGCCTGCACCGAAAAATCGCCGCAACCGGGACACCAGTTTTGTTTCACATTGAATTGGAAATCTGTTGCCGAACTCATTTCAACGCCTCCTTACAGCCAGCGACGATCTCAGCCGGACGAAATGGATTTCCGTCGTATTTGAGTACGGAGCGGATCGACCGCGGATGGCAGCAATGCGTCTGGATCAAGGCCGCCAGCTGCGCCGTGGCATTATGTTCCACGACCACCACCTGCGTCGCTGCATCAAATAGCGTTTGCAGAAGACCTGCTGGAAACGGTTGCAACAACCTGATCTGCGCTTGATTGACCGTCACGCCGTCTTGCCGCAGCCTGGCTGCCGCCTCCGTCACTGCGCCAGTAGCACCGCCAATGGAAATTAACAACAGTTGTGGCTGCGCAGCGGAAATATCAATCCGAACTGGTTGGGGAAATCGCTCCACGACGGCAGCCATTTTCCGCTGACGCTTGTCCGTCTGGGCAATCCGGTTGGCGCCTGCTTCGGCCGGTCGGCCGGTTTCATCATGCTCCAGCCCGGTGACATGGTGGATGCCATGTTGCATTCCCGGCAAAACCCGGGGCGAAATCCCATCCGGCGTGATCTGATAGCGCTTAAAATACTGATTGCGGGGCAACTCCGGTAAATTGCCGGAACTGACAAACTTGCCCCGCACTAGCGGCGGCAAAATCGAATCCGGTTTTTCGACGGTTTGATTCCCCAGTGACAGCTGCAGATCGGACAGCAAAATTACCGGGCACTGGTATTCATCAGCCAGATTAAACGCTTCAATCGTATCTGGTTGCACCGCTGCCAGCGAGTCAGGCGCCATCACAATCTTCGGCGATTCGCCATGCGTCGAATAAATCGCCGCCAGAATGTCCGACTGCTCATGCTTGGAAGGCAGTCCGGTGGACGGACCGCCGCGCTGCACATCGACTACTACCAGCGGCGTTTCAGTCATGCCGGCGAGGCCGATCGACTCCGCCATCAGTGAAAACCCCGGCCCTGACGTGGCTGTAAAAGCTCTGGCGCCTGCGTAATTGGCGCCTATCGCCATCATACAGGCGGCAATCTCATCTTCAGTCTGTATCATCGCACCACCCCGCAGCGGCAGTTTTTTAACCATGATTTCCATAATATCCGAGGCCGGCGTGATCGGGTAGGCCGCCATTATGCGTACACCCGCCGCCAGCGCTCCCTGTGCAATCGCTTCATTGCCGGTCAAGTAATCGCGCGACACGCCATCCCCCGCCAGCAACCTGAAGGACTGAGGTAGTTCGTCTCGTATAGCCGCCGCATATTCCCAGCCGAGTCGCAGCGCCTGGTGATTCGCTGCCAGCAACTCAGCGCCTTTATCGGCAAATTCTTTGGCCAATGGTTCATCCCAGTTCGGCAGCGACAACCCAAATAGAGCAAGTGTCAGGCCCACCGCAACGACATTGCGCATTTTTACGCTGCCGGCCTGCGTTGCCAACGCGGTCAACGGCGCGGCAAGCAACCGGACACCACTGCCAGACGGCACAACCGGCGTGAATTGCTGATCCGCCACAAGCAACCCCGTAGCTGCCAATTCGCCACCACACAGAGAGATCGTCTCCTGATCCAGCGCAATTAACAGATTCAGTTGGTCGGCAATCGCTGCCAGCGGCGCCGTGCCCACCCGCAACTGGTAGTCGGTATGACCGCCTCTGATTCGCGACGAAAACACACGATAGCCGTACAGATGATAGCCTGAATGCGCCAGGCCGCGAGCCAGCAATTCGCCGGCGCTATCAATCCCTTCACCCTGCTGGCCGCCAATTTTCCAGGCAACTTCTTGTGTCATTGAGCATGCCTCCCCTCATACTTAGGTAATACAATAAAAAACGACAAATCCCTGCTACAGGATTTGCCGTTAGGCGACCAGCCGGATAATTTTCTGACGGAGTCAACGTGCCAATCAGAGCATCCGGTGTTTTTTCCGTTGCTGAATATAAGCGCCGACGATCGAGAACACGGTCAGAGTCAGGATCGCCACGCAAATCGGTCGGGTGAAAAAGATTGCATACGAACCGGATGAAAGCAACAGGCTACGCCGGAACTCGCCTTCGACCATTGGTCCCAGGATCAGCGCCAGTACAATCGGCGATACCGGAAACTTGAATTTATCCATCAGATAACCCAGTATGCCAAAAAACATCATAATCAGCAAATCAAACAGGCTGTTGTTGATCGAATAGGAGCCGACGATACAGAGAATGAAAATAATCGGCGTGAGAATCGGTTTGGGAATATTGATTACCCGGGCAATATATTTGATCGCAAACAAGCCAAACAACAAAAAAATGATATTGGCCAACAACATGCCGGCAAAGATAGCGTAAACCAAATCAGCATTGTCCTTGAACAATAGCGGCCCCGGACGCAGCCCCTGCAACATCAGGGCGCCAAGGAAAATCGCCGTGACCGCATCACCGGGAATTCCCAGCGTCATCAGCGGAATCAACGCGCCGCCTGTCACGCCGTTATTAGCCGCTTCCGGCGCCGCCACGCCTTCCAGTACGCCGGTGCCAAATTTATCGCCGTCCTTGGAACTGCGTTTTGCTTCACCATAGGCCAGAAATGCAGCAATATCGCCACCGGTGGCTGGAATGATCCCAATCATCGTACCAATCGCCGAGCTTTTCAAAATCGTCTTGGCACAGCCGCGCAACTCACTGAAAGACGGCAATACGCCAGACAATTTAAAATCAACATGGGCCGTTTTTAGCATCGACTCGGTTGTCCGCAACGCTTCCGACACGGCGAACAAACCAATCAGAACCGGAATGAACGAAACGCCGTTCAATAAATCAACCAAGTCCAGGGTGAAGCGGGGATAGCCATTCAGATTATCCAGACCAATCAACCCGACCAAGAGACCGATACAGGCGCTGAGCAGGCCGCGGACCACATAATCGCCGGAAATGCTGGCGACGATCGATAATCCGAGCAATCCCATCGCGAAATATTCGGGTGAACTGAAGGAAAGAGCAACCCGAGCCAGTTCCGGTGCGATAAACGTCAGACAAAGAGCGCTGAAAACGCCGCCGGAGCAGGACGCAATCGCCGAAATCCCCAATGCTTTGCCAGCTAGGCCTTTTTTCGCCAGTTCATTACCATCAAATACTGTAGCCGCCGCTGCCGGCGTCCCCGGCGTCCGAATCAGAATCGCCGAAATCGACCCACCGTAAATCGCGCCGCAATAAATGCCGCATAGCATCACCAATCCGGTAGCCGGCGGCAGGCTAAACGTCAGCGGTGTCAGCAGGGCAACCCCCATCGTAGCAGTCAATCCCGGCAAGGAGCCGATGATAATTCCGCCCAAAGTACCAGCAATTAAAACCAATAATATCTGTGGTTGCAAAACTGTAGCGAACCCGTGCAGCAGTAGTTCCATTTTTCACTCTCCCCCTGCTAAAAAGACCATCCAGGCAGCGGCACATCAAGCATGACCTGGAAAACAACATAGATCGAAGCGGTGGTAATGACCGAAGACAATATTTTTAGTTTCCAGTCGCCTTTTTCCAGCACCTGCATCATCAACAACAGGCAAATCGGGGTGGTGATCAAGAAGCCGACGTAGGCCAGTAAAACAAGATAAACGCTGGTAATAACGAAAATGATTGCGGTTCGGCGATAGTTGAATTTCTCCCAGTCAAAAACGACCTCATCCCTGACGGTACGGTTTTCCATCAGCATCAGGATGGTCAGAACCAACATCGCTGCAGCGACGGCTCGCGGAAAATAGGCCGAATCCGACGTAAACGAAGCCGAGCCAATCCAAACAGCGATCGCCAGCACCAGCAGCAACACCCCGGCGACAATACTCCCTCGCTTCACAACTTCACCTCTTCATGGAAAGAGGGCGGGCTTAGGCGTCCGCCCTCTCTGTAATTTGTTCCGTTACATTAAGGCAATTATTTTTTCTGTTTCAGGCCCAGCTTGTCAACCAGTTTTGCATAGTTGGCAAAGTCGGCATCCATAAATTTTGTAAAGTCAGCGGCATTGAGATAGCCTAGACCTAAACCAAGCTTGTCCGCTTGCGCAATGAAGGCAGGGTCATCCATGGTTTTCTTGAACGCGTCATGCAGAATTTTAACCACGGATTCGGGAGTTCCCTTGGGAACGCCCAAGCCGCGCCAGGTTCCAACCACAATGTCGTAGCCCTGCTCTTTAAATGTCTTTGCTTCCGGGAAGGCTTTGGGTCGTTTGTCCGACATGACGCCGAGAATCTTCAGTTTGCCGGAAGCATCCTGTGCACCAACTTCGGGCGGGCTGACCGCAACCGCTTCAATGGCGCCGCCAAGCAGTGCCGTCACGGCCGGAGCCGCGCCACCATAAGGAACGTGATTGAATTTAATGCCGGTCTTGTCTTCGACCGTAGCAGCCGCCAAGTGCCAGATGCTGCCCGGTCCTGAGTTACCCATGCGCACCTTGCCTGGGTTGGCTTTGGCGTAGTCGAGGAATTCCTTCAGTGTTTTCCAGGGTGCATCAGCTTTAACAGTGATCGCAGCAGGGTCCATATTCACCCGCATGATCGGCACGAACAATTTGTGATCGGCCTTGGCAATTCCCAAATGAGGCACAATAACGATTTCAGCGAAGAACATCGTAACGGTATAGCCATCCGGTTTGGCGGTCTGTCCGGCGGTAAAACCTACCGTGCCGCTGCCGCCGGGTTTATTGACGATAACAACCGGTTGTCCCAGCAAATCTTTGGCTTTGTTGGCCATGGCGCGGGCCAGCATATCCGTCCCGCCGCCGGCGCCGGCAGGTACAATGATTTCAATCTGCTTGGTCGGGAACTTCGGCGCTTCCGGCGCCTTTGCCGCCGGTTTCGAGCCGCCGCAACCGGCGACTACCAACATCATCGATACAATTACAACCATTGCCACCAGAGTCCACTTCTTCTTCACATTCAGTCCTCCCCTTCTTCTAAAACGGTTTATGTTGAGCATACATCTAAGATGTAAAATTCTCCTCTTGCGAGAAAACTCCTGCTAAATTTGCAAAATTCACAGTAGTCAAATTCCACAACCGAAATCCTTCGCTTTACTTCCAGGGAATCAAAATCCGTTCCAGCCACTCCAGCACCCGGTTGAACACTAATCCCAGCAATGACAGGACCAAAACGCCAACCATCAGTTTGGTCGTCAACATCAGGTCGCCATAATGGAGAACCATCGCGCCGATCCCTTCTTTGGCGGCGATCATTTCGGCGGCCACCAGTAATAACAGCGATGTACCTGCCGCCAGCTTCAGTCCGGCAAAAATCACCGGCAACGCCGCCGGCAGAATCACTTTACGAATGATATTCAGCTGCGAAGTGCGGTAACTGACCGCCACTTTTATCAACAGCGGGTCGACGTTTTTCACGCCGGAATAGGTGTTGATCACCACCGGAAAAAAAACGCCCAGACTGATAATCGAGATCTTCGATACTTCACCAATCCCCAGCCAGAGGATAATCAAAGGCAGCAATGCAATTTTCGGCACGGGATATAACGAGTAAATCAACGGATTTCCCACAGCTTCCGCCAGTTTGGAAAACCCGGTCAACAGCCCGATCAAAATGCCGGCGACTCCGCCCACGACAAAGCCCCAGCCGATCCGCTGCAGGCTAGCTTGCAGGTTTACGGCGATCTCGCCGCTGGTTGTCATTTCCCAGCCGGTCAGCAAAATCGAGGTCGGCGCAGGCAGATACAATTCTGATACCAGGCCGCTCATACACAACGCCTGCCATAGCGACAGGAGGATCAGAATCCCAGCCGGTCCGGCCCAGCGCGGCGCCTTCTGCTCCATAAATGCCAGGCGGAATTTCACTTCGCGTTCAAAGGAAGCCATGCTCACACCTCCCGTAACGCCTCTTCCGCGTCTTTGCGGATGAGGTTCCAGATGTGATCGCAGTAGCCGTTGAAGCGGGTAAGATGCTCGGCGCCGTCACGTCCCCGGCGCGGCAACTCAATCGTTAAAATACTGTTGATCCGGCCAGGCCGTCGCGACAAAACGACAATCCGATCAGCCAGATAGACAGCTTCCTGAATGTTATGGGTTACATAGAGCGTGCTGAGACGATGCTGCTCCCATATCCTTAGCAACTCTTCCTGCATCAAGGTTCGCGTCTGGGCATCGAGGGCAGAAAACGGCTCGTCCATAAGCAGCAAATCCGGTTGAATCGCCAATGTTCGGGCTATTCCCGCTCGCTGGCGCATGCCGCCTGACAATTGATGCGGATAAGCGTTTTCGAACCCGGCCAACCCGACCAATTCAATATGATAGCGGATACGTTCCTGCCGTTCTTCGGGCGACAGCGCCGCTTCTTCCAGGCCAAAGCCAACATTTTCCGTCACTGTGCGCCAGGGAAACAGACCCACTTCCTGAAACACCATGCCGACCGAAGGATCACGGTCCTCTGCCAAGCCTTCAACAAAAATCCGCCCGCAGGAAGGCGCCAGCAAGCCGCCCACCATGTTCAGCAACGTCGACTTGCCACAGCCGCTCGGTCCTACCAGCACCACGAACTCTTCTTCTTCGATACGCAGGCAGATATTTTCCAGTGCGGTGACCGGACTTCCGTCCGGCCCCGCATACTGTTTGCCGACCTGGTCAACCACAATTCTCATTATTTTGCGGCGCCAACCTTCTGCAGCGCCTCTTCCCAGATTTTACTGTCGACAACCTGGGCGGACTGAACCGATTTTTCGATCATTTTATGATTGAAATACCAGTCGATCTGGGTTTGGATATCGCTGGCCAGCAGTTTGCCTTCCCGATCCATGTACGGCAGGCCCAACTTGATATCGGCAGCCGGCGCACCGGTATATTTGGCAATGATCCCGACTACTTCCTCGTAATTCGCCCCCGGCGCCAGCTTTCCGTCTTTCTTTACCAAAACCGCATCATGATAGTAGCGAGTGGCTTTGATATAGGCGGCCAGAAAACGCACTGCTGCGTCGTGGTTCTTGGTGAATTCCGGCGCAAAAAAGATCGCCGACGTCTGATAGACTATTGCATCGCCGATTTGAACCACAACCTTGCCATGACCGGCTTTTTCCATCTTGGTGATGTTCGGTTCGTTCAGAATTACCGCATCAACCTGTTTTCCCTGCAATGCCGCCATAACCGAGCTGAGCTTGCCGAGAGGCACGACTTCCACGTCGCTTAGTTTTAGCCCTTTGGTTTCCAGCAAGCGTCCCAGCATATAGTGGAAGGTGGAACCGGTCTGGGTGATGCCGATCCGTTTCCCCTTCAAATCTTCCAATTTCTTGGCCCCGCCATCCCACAAGTCGCTACGCATCAATAGCGCCGAAGAAGAATACCCCTTCTGTTCGCGTCCCTTGTCGGCAACAATCGACAGTTTTTGCCCGCCGGCCACCATGTTGAACAAGCTGGCGGTAATTCCAGTAGCGCCAACCTGAACTTTATTCGAGGCCGTGGCCACTGCAATCGGGTGGGCAGCATCAAACCACTGCGGATCGATTTCAATTCCCTGTTCTTTAAAATAGCCTTTTTCGATGCCGATAAAAATCGGTGCTGTACTGGTCAGTTTCAAAATACCGACCGATACTTTCGTAGTCTTCGCCAGCGCTGCAGGCGTTGCCTGCTTGGCTGGCTCGGCTGCTTTGCCGCAGCCCAACAGCAAACTCGCCAAAACAAATAGTGTCAGAGCCCCCAAGATCAATCCTTTTTTCTGTTTGTTCACGTCAAAACTCCCTTTCTACCTTTCTACTCTACCGCTACTTGATCAAGAAACAGGCTGTCCGCCCATTTGTACCTGATTATATTACAACCGTCGCACTGCGGCAACCAATTGTCTATCATTCAATACAGAAACCTATTGCAGCGTCTACTTTAGTTTACATTATTTGTTCAGTGAAACGGCAGGATTTTGCCGGCGCAAACCGAATTAATCAATTATACATACCGCGCCTTCGCCCGCCAGACTAGCGCTTGCGCGTGTAAGTTCCGGCTTGTTCAAACCGATTTTAGCGGCCAATCTTGTTGGCATGATTATTGCAATAAATTCATTTAATATGCTGTTCGAACTATCCCTTAATTTGTTGCCGATTTTCGATTTGGGAGGAGAAAGATTCATGTCCGAGGTCAATCTGGTTCTGGAAAAATTTCTGCATGTGATGCCGCTGCTAGGCGCCATGTTCTCAGCCGATATCGGCGTAGCCGTGACCGACCGGGAAAAATATCTGTTGTATAAACCTGGGCGGCAACTGGACTTAAAAATTACTGCTGGTACAACACTTAAGGCCGGAACGGCGATCGTTCGCGCCATGAACGAAAACAGACGGGTATCCGTGCGGGGCGACAAGGCTACGTTCGGCTTGCCGTACATTGCCACCGCAGTGCCGATTCACGATGACAATGGCGCCGTCGTCGGCGGCGCCGTCATCATCGAGTCGGTCGATCAACAGGACCGGCTGAAAGAAATGGCGGAAAAATTGGCGGACAGCACTAGCACGCTGGCCAGCACTTCGCAGGAAATCTCGGCCCAAACCGAAGAAATCAGCGCAGTGAGCCGGGCCATGTCGATAGCTGCCAACCAGTCGCAAAACCGGTTAAAAGAAACCGACCAAGTCGTCGGTCTGATCAAGGCAATTGCCGGTCAGACCAATATGCTCGGCCTGAACGCCGCGATCGAAGCGGCCCGCGTCGGCGAGCAGGGACGCGGCTTCGGCGTCGTCGCCGAGGAAATCCGCAAACTGGCCGCCTCGACCGGCGACTCGATCAAACAGATTGAAGCGACGCTGCGAACGATTCGCGAGGATAGCGGCAAAAACTATGAGCAGGCCTGCCGAATCGACGAAGTGATGCCGCAGATCGCCCAGGCAATCACCCAAGTTGCAGGCACGGTGCAGGATGTCAACGAGATGGCGCGGAGCCTGAATCAGATGGCGGAAGACCTGACCAAAAACCAGGGCTAGGCCGGTAATCGCGGCAGCGGTAAACCTGCAAGGTCCGCTCAATATACCGATCCGAATACGTTAATGGCGGCAGGGGAATGACTTCGACGAAAAGTTGTTCCAGTGCCGCTTTTTGTTCCGCATAGCCAAAAAACAGCGCAGCCTCGCCGGGCTTGACCGGCAGCTCGCGTCGCCAGTAGTCATACTGGGAGATCCGAGACGGCGTCAGCACCGTAGCGGCTGGTTGCCCCGGCAGATAATACGCAGCCAGCGAGGCCAGCTTGTAATCGGCGGCAATCACTTTCTCGCCAGCAACAAGATACGAACCTGCTGTTTGGAACATCGCATCATAGCCGAGCAGCTGCCGCTTCATCACCAATTTCGTCGGCAGGAAATCAAACGCCTCCGGCAATTTCAACAGTAACACCAACACGACGCCGAGTGCAACGCCGGCTCGGTATAGCTGACGGTAACACCGCTGATCCAACCAGCTGGCCAGTAATATAATGCCTGACACATAGGCCGGCGCGGCCCAGTTTCCTTCGGCCCGCTTGAACAGAGCGGCGTAGGCGAAAAAGCCGAGTACAGTCAGGCAGGGCCACAGCAGAAAAACCTGCTTTGCATCCCGCAACATCGCCGGTAAATGCCGCCCAATTAAGTAAAGCAGAAACCCAAAGAACAGCGGGCCGAGCGCGGCTGCCTGAACACCGAGATATTCCATGAGATTTCCTGCCTGAGGCGATTGCGGAGCGGCAAAGCCATGGTTCAGCTGAAATCGGAACGAGACCCAGTCCTGCCCGGCATTCCAGATAATCACCGGCAGGAAGACCAGCAGGGCCAAACCGATCGCCAAACCAAATTCCCGCCACAGCAACTTCCGCCGCAGCGATGAGCAAAGAGCAAAACCCACTAACGCGGGTAGCAGCAGAACAGCGGTGTACTTGGACAATAGCGCGAAACCGGCGGCCAGGCCGGCCAGGTAATACCAACGGCGGCGTTGTTCAAAAAAAGCCCGGTACGCACAATACAAGGTCAGCGCCCAGCCGAGAATCAGCGGAGAATCAGGCGTCGCCAGAGTAAATCCCATTTGCGCCAGCGGCGACAACAAATAAATCAACAGCGCTTTGTCAGCAATAGCCGGAGTAAAAATCATCGCAGCCAGTCGCCAGATGGTCAGGCCGGTCAACGCGGCGCAGCCGAGCGGAGCTAGGCGGATCAACCATTCCGCATCGCCCAAAAGTGTCGTCACACTGATCAACCAGGCGATCATCGGCGGATGGTCAAAATAAGAAAGCTGCGGCTGTTTGGACCAAACCCAGTAATAGGCTTCGTCAAAATGCAGCGGCAGCGTCATGTTGTAAAACAGATTGAACAGGATGAACAAAGCAAAGCAGGCGACAACCGACCGCCTCATGCCGAAATGCTGGAATCCAGTCGGAGCTTCCATACCATCAGCACCGCTTCCAGGAATATTTTGCGCGACATCTTGGATTTTCCTGCCGTACGGTCTTCAAAGACAATCGGCGTTTCACAGATGCGGAATCCCTGGCAATGGGCCCGATAGGTCATTTCGATCTGGAATGAATAGCCGTTGGACTTGACTGAGTCGAGGTCGATCGCTTCCAGCACTTGCCGCCGAAAACATTTGAAACCGCCGGTCAGATCGCGTAGCGAAAGTCCAAGAATCGTCCGAGCATAAAGACTGCCGCCGCGACTGATGAACTTGCGTAGCAAACCCCAGTTTTTCACGCCGCCTCCCGGCACATACCGACTGCCGAGCACCAGGTCATTTTTCTCGATCGCAGCCAAAAACGCCGGCAAATACTTCGGATCATGAGAAAAATCGGCATCCATTTCAAAAATGTAGTCGTAATCGCGGGCCAGCGCCCATTTGAAGCCGGCGATATAGGCCGTGCCAAGACCCAGCTTGCCGGCGCGTTTCAGCAGGAACAAGCGACCCGGATAACTGGTCTGCATCAAACGTTCCACGATTTCGTAGGTCCGGTCCGGTGAGTTATCGTCGACAATCAGGACATGCGCCGCCGGATCGGTCCGACTGATCAAGTCCAGTAGTTTTTCAATGTTGTCGCTTTCATTATAAGTGGGGATGATGATTAGGTGTCCTGCCACAGTCACGCTTCCCTTCCATTCATTTCATCCGGGTCGGTCGCTTTCTCACCGAAAGTGAATCGCGAGTTCATCAGGAAATTGAGGATGCTGACCAAGCCGATCGACACTAGTTGCGCCAGCGTCTTATCCATATCCAACGTTTCAACAAACAGTCGCAGCAACAGCAGATTTACCCCCAGGTTGAGCACGCTGACGGCCAAAAAACGAAAATATTTGTTGCGGCGACTGCGAAAAGCCGCCTGCCCTTTGAAGGTCCAGCGGAAATTCCAGTAAAAATTATTGGTCACCGCAAACAAAAAAGATATAACCGCCGCAATCAGATAGTAGAGACCGCTGTTCACCGCAATCGCGTAGACCGCCATATTGACCAGCGTTCCCGACAGTCCGACAATAGAAAACTTGATAAATCGCTTCACCCAATAATACCCTGCCTTGCTCTACTTCAAAAATTCCTTTTCAATTATAACACAGCAGTCCAGCACAAACCAAAAATGCCGAGAAATCGACAGTAGCTCATTGATACCATTTCTCCACCGCAGTATAATGACGATATAGCCAAATAAGGAACCGATTAAACACCTGCGGAACAGGGTGAAAACCTGACGCCAAGGGATGACCAGCACGACGCCCTGTGGCGTGTCGTTTGGTTCATCCGCTCTGTGCGTCCGGCACAGAGCTTTATTTTTCCCTGACTATTTCTTTTATAATGGAGGTCACTCATGAATCAACGCCTCGGTTTCATCGGCATCGTGATCGAAGACCCGGCCAAAGCGCCGGAAATCAACAACATCCTTAGCCGCCACGGCCAGATCATCGCCGGGCGGATGGGAATTCCCCGCATTCACCACAACGAAGCCGGCATCTCGGTGATTACGCTGATCGTCCAGGGCACGACCGATGAACTCGGCGCGCTGACCGGTCAACTCGGCAATATCAGCGGCGTCCAAGTCCGCTCGGCATTAAGCAGCAAATAAGATGACTGTGCAGGAGGTTGCCATGTACCGGACGGAAACCGACTTTCTCGGTGAGAAACCAGTCCCCGCCGCCGCCTATTACGGAATCCATACTGTCCGCGCGCTGGAAAATTTCGCGGTATCGCGGCAAACCGTCCACCCCGAACTGATCCGCGCCATCGCCACCGTCAAGCAGGCAGCGACGGAAATGAACCTGCATCTGGGTCTGCTCGATCCCCAGGTCGGTTCGGCGATATTCCAGGCAGCCGGCGAAATAGCCGAAGGCCGCTTTGCCGACCAGTTTCCGCTGGACGCGTTGCAGGGAGGCGCCGGAACCTCGACCAACATGAATGTCAATGAAGTCATCGCCAACCGCGCCTGCGAACTGCTCGGCAGCCCGAAGGGCGACTACGCCGTGGTCCACCCGCTCGACCATGTCAACCTATCGCAGTCCACCAACGACGTTTACCCCACTGCACTGCGGATTGCCGCCATCCGGCTGCTGCAGGGCCTGGCCGAAGCCTGCGCCCAATTGCAGGGTGCGCTGCAAAAAAAAGAGGCCGAATTCGCCGGCGTGCTGAAACTGGGCCGCACCGAGATGCAGGACGCCGTGCCGGTCACGCTGGGGCAGGAGTTTTCCGCCTGGGCCGAAGCGATTGCCCGCGACCGCTGGCGACTCTATAAAGTCGAAGAGCGGCTGCGCGAGGTCAACCTGGGCGGCACGGCGGTCGGCACCGGTCTTAACGCCGAACGGAAATATGTATTTGGCGTCGTGGAACGCCTGCGCTCGCTGACCGGCATCGGCCTGGCCCGCGACGAAAACATGATCGACACGACCCAGAACGCCGACGTATTCGTCGAAGTATCGGGCCTGCTTAAGGCTTGCGCTACAACGTTGATCAAACTCAGCAACGATCTGCGACTACTATCATCCGGTCCGCGCGGCGGCTTCGGCGAGATCCGCCTGCCCGATTTGCAGGCCGGCTCTTCGATCATGCCGGGCAAGGTCAATCCGGTCATGCCGGAAATGCTGGCCCAGGTCGCTTATCAGACCATCGCCCGCGATTTGGCGATCACCCTGGCCGCACAAGGCGGACAGCTCGAACTGAACGCCTTCCTACCGCTCATCGCCGCCAATCTGTTGCCGGCAATGGAAGAACTGACCCATGCGATGCGGTTGTTCGCCGAACGCTGCATTAGCGGTATTGAAGCCAATAGCGAGCGTTGCCGGTTTCATCTGGAAAACAGCGTGGCATTAATCACGGCGCTGGCGCCGCTGATCGGTTACGACCAGGCGGCGATCCTCGCCAAACAGGCGCTGCAGGCCGACTCACCCGTCAAACAGTCGCTGCTTGATTGCGGCCTGTTTACAACTGAAGAACTGGACAATTTGCTGCGGCCGGAAGCCCTGACCCGTCCGGGGATGGTAAAACGACCGACCGCCGCCAAACCGAAGGAGGCAGCCCATGAATGAAACACCGCGTGGCAACCGTCTGCATATCGCGCTGTTCGGTCGCCGCAACGCCGGCAAGTCCAGCCTGATCAACGCCCTGACCAATCAGTCGCTGGCGATCGTCTCCGCCGTTGCCGGCACCACCACCGACCCGGTCTACAAATCGATGGAGATCCTGCCGCTCGGCCCGGTGGTCGTGATCGATACCGCCGGTCTGGATGACGTCGGCGAACTGGGAATGCTGCGCATCGAAAAATCGCTGGAAGTGCTGCGCAAAACCGATCTGGTTTTGCTTGTCGTCGACGCGACCGCCGGCATCGCCGAGCCGGAACGCGAGCTGGCCGAGAAATGCCGGGCGCAGAATATCCCGTTCATCCTGGTGTTCAACAAATCCGATTTGCAAATAGCGACGCCGGATGCGCTGGAAAGTTTCAAAACCGAGTTGGCGGCAGCAGCCGCCGTGGCAGTCAGCGCCGAACAGCGACAAGGCATCGGCGAACTGAAAATCGCTATGGTCCGGCACGCCCCGGCCCGCTGGGACAACCAAACTATCGTCGGCGATCTGCTGCAACCCGGCGACATCGCCGTACTTTGCGTACCGATCGACCTGGCCGCGCCGGCTGGTCGGCTGATTCTGCCGCAGGTCCAGATGATCCGCGACATCCTCGACCACGATGCGCTGGCTTACACGGTAAAAGAGCGCGAGTTGAAGGAATGCATCGCCAGTCTGAATCGCAAACCCAAGATCGTAATCACCGACTCCCAGGTCTTTCTCAAAGCCGACGCCGAC
>JBGSKE010000187.1:0-3097 GCA_041741355.1 Negativicutes bacterium
ATGCCCAACCCGGTAGCGGCGGACTGCAGCCTGTCAAAACCGGCATCGCCGCCAAACTGCGCGTCGATTTTCTTATAATCGCCAGTATCATACTTATGGTTGGATACCGACTGGAAAATCGGGTTCAGGTAAAGAATGCTGACGCCTAAGCTTTTTAAATAGGCCAGTTTATCTACCACACCGTCCAGCGTACCGCCGAAGAAGTCATAGGCGGCAATATTGCCAGTCTGGGGATCTTTGGCATAAAAGGGCCAGTCGTTCCAATGCGGATGGTACAAGGACAGCGGCGGCAACTCAGGCAACGCCGCCGGGGCGTCGCCGCGATAGAACCGGTCTGGAAAAATCTGGTACATGATGCCATGCGTATACCAGGCCGGCACTTTGGTCTCGGCTTTATAAACCGTAATTTGCCAGTCAGTCGGCAGCGACGCGTATTCCTCACCGGCGCCGCCCAACCCATCGGCGGCTGCACCAAACCAGACCATCCGGTCCGGGTAGTTCACGATGAAATGATACCAGAGCAGACCGGGAGTCGCAGGCAGCTCCAGCGCAAATTGATAGCATACCCGGCCGCCACCGGCTTCCGTTTCGTATACTTTTTCCGCTTTGGCAATGAATTCGCCGGCTGATGTTGACCAGGTCCGCAGCTGCACCTGCAGCGGAGCATCCTGCCGCATCGCCTGAAAAGACAAAGTAACCGCCGACCCGCAGGGAACGGCCCCAAACGGACGGCGGTAAATCAAATCGCGGGAATCATGAAACAAACATTGGCTCATGGTTCTCCCTCCCTCATCGACAGCAATTAGCGCATTTTTTCAATCTCAGGATTGCCGCCCAAACGCCATAAGGCAATATTATTAATGCCTTTTTCTTTGGCGAGGTTTCGCCAATAATTTATGGTTGTCACATCAGCATACCAGATATCGTAGGTAACATTATCATTTTTATACTGAAAATATAGGCTCTGGCTTGCCTCATCTCTGCGGGGAGTAGCATCATAAGCTTTTGCGTGTGTTATTGCTTCTTGCTCGGTAATGTACTGTCTTTTGCCATCTGAACCCCAGATACTACCGCCCAATGAAAAGGCGGCGGTCTTCTCGCCAGGCAACTCGGCGATCCGACCAAGTAGTTTGATAATAAATTCTTTATTTGCTTTGGGCCCCGGTCCGCTATGCGTACCAAACAAGTTGTAGAACATCACCACATATTCCGGTCCCGCAGCAAACTGCTTCGATGCAAAGGGCGCGTTTGGTTCCAGAACAATTCGCAGTTTCAAATTGTTTTCTCGCGCTTTCAAAGCGATCCGATTGACAAATTTCACAAATTGTTTACTGACAACTTCATCTTTCCAAATTCGTTCATAATCGATCTCTATCCCATCATATTCGCCCTTCAACGCGAGTCCAATAATATCGGCGATATGTTTGTCGATCAAAGCATCTGTCGCCAAAACACGTTTGAG
The DNA here is from genome assembly GCA_041741355.1 of Negativicutes bacterium. Taxonomy (GTDB): domain Bacteria; phylum Bacillota; class Negativicutes; order UBA1444; family UBA1444; genus UBA1444. The sequence continues at coordinate 1,463 of JBGSKE010000187.1, forward strand.
CAGCTCCGTATCTTTTAGCACTACGGACCCGGAAAAATTCTTTTTGTCGTTAACGACGGAAAGATAGGTCTCGGCATGATGTTTTTTGCGCAATTGCTCGTTTTTCACTTCTTGCAGTTGTTGCGGCACAAATAGGCGATCCAGTTCATCGAAAAAAGCGGCAAAGTATACAAGCTTGCCGACTTTTTTGCCCAGCCGGGCTAAATCCTTTTCGCCGGAGTTCAGGTCCCAATAGGCAATCCAAGCCGAACGCGACATGTCAATTGCTACATTCTTTTGCGCCAACCCCTCATGGTTAGCGGAACAGCCTGTCAAAACAACCATGACCGTTAATAGTACGATTGATTTCTTCCAGCACCTGATCATGATTTATTCATACTCCTTTATTAAGCCTCCCACTGTTAGAAATGAACAATAAACCAGTTGATCAACGTTTCCCACACCGTTTTGATCTTATGCTTAACGCCTTCCAAGCCTTGCAGTTTGCCATCAAATATGACTGTTTCTGCTGTCACGCCAGTGTTACCCGTAATGACCAACTTGTCAAACACGCCATCATACACATCATCGGCCAAATTGCGTTGGCTCCAGCCTTTTGCGCCCCAACCGGCCTCCAAATACACGCCTCCTGCTTCGCGGCGACTTACTTTCAGGTCTCGCACCGCTGCCTTGCCATCAATTGTTACACTTAACTGTTCGCCGCGCAACGCAATGTCCAGTTTGCGATTGCCCAGAGCATGAACACTGATAGCGGGAACATACTCTTTGGCCCCTTCAGTCACTGCGGGAACTTTTTCCAGCTCTTTATCCTTCATCCGGGTCGCATAAATTCGTGCTTTTTCAGCCGAAGTGGCATAGCGGGAAAATGTTTCCAACGCCCGCAGTTCGGCGGCTTTTTTATCTTCGGGAATTGAAATTTGCGGTTTGCCGTCATGGCGGTCTAAATTGAGTTCAAATAACAATTTTCTGCTGCCGCCGTCTTTCTCACTGATATACAGAAAGTTGTTGGTAATCTCTACCGCAAGATAGCTGCCCAGCGTTTTGTTAGCCCGCAGATAGATCGTTTGCCCGCCAACTTTATTGCCTTTGAGCTGAACCGATACTTTGGCGTCGGCAAACTCGCCGCCTTGTTTCAGCCGAATCAAGCCGGTTTCTTTCGGCAGCGTTGTTATAATCAGGGTTTCTTGCTGCACCTCCAACGCGCCTTTAAGGACATCCCAAGCTTGATGCCTCGCCACATCGCCATCGACAAAATCTATCTTTTGATACACATCATATTTGATTCTCATCAATAGGTGATTGGTATACCAATAAGCTTGCGGTTGCATCCGCGTCAAATCATATATGTTGCTATTGCGTAGATTCAAGCTGTAACCTTCACGGTTGAAGTTCATTTTGAATAGTTCTTTCATCCATTGTTCGTTAAGCGCGCTCACTTTGTCATTATTGCCAAAACTGCCTGTATTGGAATGCATCAGCGTGTACAGCTTGGGAACATAACCAATTTCCGCCTGATAAATACGACGCAGAGTTTCGTAGTCATACGAAATGCGCGTTTTCATTTTTTCATAGCTTTCTTTCGGCACGTAGTATTCATCGCGAATATAATCCATCAAATAATGATTATAGCGGCGG
>JBGSKE010000188.1:0-3046 GCA_041741355.1 Negativicutes bacterium
AGGATAAAGAAGCGGGCAGGCTTAAGCTGTCTGTCATTCGTATGGTCCGATCCGCTGCCAAGAATGTTGAGATTGACCGGCGTAAAGAACTTGATGACAACGAATTACTTGAAGTTTTGGCCAAAGAAGTCAAGATGCGAAGGGACTCGCTGGACGAGTTTCGCAAGGCTGATCGCCCAGAATTGTTAGCAACGCTGGAGCAGGAAATTGCCGTTTTGATGGAGTATTTGCCGGAACAGATGAGTGAAGCGGAAGTCCGAGCCTTGGTAACGCAGGCGGTTGCTGATGCACAGGCGGCAAGTGCCAAAGACATGGGGAAAGTGATGGCTCTTTTGATGCCAAAAGTCAAAGGCCGGGCGGATGGTAAGCTTGTGAATTCGATTGTCAAAGAGATGTTAAGTTAATAGGTCATCGATGTTTGAAATTCGAAAAACCGGCGTTCTGAAGGACGCCGGTTTTTTCTTCACTTTGCCGCCTGGTTTTAGCTTGCGCAAAACAGGAATATCGGCGAGGATAGCGAAAGTAATAGAGGATAGCGAAAGTAATAAATGACATTGAATTGAAATGAACGACAATTGAGGAGCGGTGGCATGAACGGCAAACGAAAGTGTTTATTTAGTCTGTGCATGTTTTTTTTGTTCGCAATGGTTCTATCCAACTGCTTGCCTGTTGCCCGGGCGGCAACGGCGCCGGTAGTCGTTGTCGGCATCCGCGGCGAGATTGACGCAGGACAGACCGCGTTGGTATTTAAAGCGATCAATGAAGCAGCTGCCCAAAAAGCGGGAACCTTGTTGATTGAAATCGAGACTTTTGGCGGTCAGGTCGATGCTGCGGTCAAGATCCGCGATATGATCAGCGACACCAAACTGCAAACTATCTGCTATAACAAAAACCGCGACTGGTCGGCCGGAGCATTAATCGCTATTTCCCACAAACATATTGCGATTGCTCCCGGCGGAACCATTGGCGCAGCAGAACCGATTCCGACAACAGAAAAGACAGTGGCGGCAGTTCGTGCTGAATTTGCCGCTACCGCGACAAAAATGGGGCGCAACCCTCGGGTGGCGGAAGCGATGGTTGACAAATCGCTTGGTTTTGAAAAATATGCGGCGCCAGGCAAGATATTGTCATTGACCGATTCGCAAGCGATGGAAGTCGGTTATGCAGAGCTGATTGCTGTGGACCGGGCGGCAGTTTTGCAGCATTATGGCCTGCAAGGATCGCCAGTGGTGGAAGTGCAAGCCGGCTGGACTGAACGGATTGCCGGTTGGCTGTCGGACCCTATGGTCAAATCGGCGTTGGTCGGGATTATTTTTCTGGCGGTAATGGCGGAAATCAAGACGGCCGGAACCGGTGTGGCTGCACTAATCGGGCTTGTTGCTACAGCGATGTTTTTTGGCTCTCAGTGGATTACCGGTGTGGCAACTTGGGTGGAAGTCCTATTGTTTCTGGCGGGCCTGATTTTGCTGGCTATCGAATTTTTCGTTCCCGGCTTTGGCTTGTTTGGCATTGCCGGCATTGCCAGTATCTTGTTCAGCCTGTTTATGACACTCGGCGGCGGAATCGGCGCCCTGAACATTATGGCCACGGGTACGGTGGCAGCGGTGGTTGTGTTTATATTCATGTTGAAGTATCTTCCAACGTCCGGTCTTTGGAAGCGACTGATATTGAAAACTGAACAAAAAAATGAGCAGGGTTATACATCCAGCGACAACCTGACCTCATTGCTTGGGCAGGAAGGTGTGGTTTTGACATTGCTGAGGCCGGCCGGTACGGTCCAGATTGACGAGCGAGTGTTTGATGTGGTTTCTGAAGGGAGGTTTGTTGAACCGGGCGCCAGAGTCAAGGTGCTGGGCGTCAGCGGAAACCGGATTGTAGTCAGGGCCATTGATTGAGGTAAGTGACATATTGGTCAATCGGAAAGTAATGAGGAGGAAAGTATAGTGGTAACAACATTGGTAGGTAGTCTAATTATTTTAGTCGGGTTTTTTATCGTAGTGGCGATATTCTTGCATTTCGTGCCATTGGGACTATGGATATCCGCTATGGCAGCAGGCTCCAGCGTAGGGATTATTACCCTGATCGGGATGCGCTTGCGTCGGGTTCCGCCCGGACAGATTGTTATGCCATTGATTAAAGCGAATAAAGCAGGGTTAGACATCAACGTCAATCAATTGGAAGCCCATTACCTGGCCGGCGGCAATGTCGACCGGGTTATTGACTCGATGATTGCGGCAGCCCGGGCTCAGATTCCCTTGTCTTTGGAACGGTCCTGCGCGATTGACCTGGCTGGTCGAAATGTGCTGGAAGCCGTCCAGATGAGCGTCAATCCCCGTGTGATCGAAACCCCGGTGGTGTCCGCTGTAGCAAAAAACGGCATTGAGCTTAAAGTTAAAGCCCGGGTTACGGTTCGCACCAATATCGACCGACTGGTCGGCGGCGCCGGGGAACAGACCATCATTGCCCGTGTTGGTGAAGGGATTGTCACCAGCGTGGGTTCGGCGATAGACCACAAGGATGTACTGGAAAACCCCGACCATATCTCACGCACTGTGTTGTCCAAAGGGCTGGATGCCGGAACCGCTTTCGAAATTTTGTCGATCGATATTGCTGATGTTGATGTTGGCCGTAATATCGGGGCGCAACTGATGACCGATCAAGCTGAGGCAGAAAAGAAAGTCGCTCAGGCAAAGGCCGAAGAACGCCGCGCAATGGCTGTGGCGCATGAACAGGAAATGCGGGCTCGTACCCAGGAAATGCAGGCGAAGGTGGTTGAGGCGCAGGCTGAAGTTCCACAGGCGTTGGCCCAGGCGTTGCGCGAGGGTAAGTTGGGTGTAATGGATTATTACAACATGAACAATATCCTGGCTGATACCGGAATGCGCGAGAATATTGCCAAATCGAGCCCAGTTTCCATTAAACCAGAAGAACCGAAACGTTAGGAGTTCATTATGGACATCGGGTTATTTATTGTCCTGATGATTGTGGTCTATGTCGTCCCCGAACTGCTTAAACGGATGAAAAAGAAGAAACCTTACCAGTATCC
>JBGSKE010000189.1:0-6224 GCA_041741355.1 Negativicutes bacterium
TTCCAATCAAGACGGCGGTTACGCTGATGGGATTGAAGGGCGGGGCGCTCAGGCCGCCGATGGTTCCGCCGACAGCGGCGGAAACAGAGCAACTGCGGGCCGTGATGCAATGCCTGAATGTTGACTTGCAAGGGTAATCACAGCGCCCTGCGTGATCGAATTCGCGCGTAGGCTGATTTGCGGCGGTCGGGGCGGGTCCCGGCCGCTTTTCATTCCGTCTGCAGTGGACTTTGGCCGGCTTTTTGTATATAATTCATATATTATAGTGAAGTTGCAGTCAGGAGGAATCAAAGATGAAGTTTACCAAATGGCAGGGGATCGGCAACGATTTTGTCATCGTTGATGGCTTCAAAGAAATCATCGACGATTATGCTAGCAAAGCGATTGAAGTCTGTGATAGACACTTTGGTATTGGCGCGGATGGATTGGTCATCGCCTTGCCGTCGGCTGTCGCTGATTTTCGGATGCGGATTTTTAACTCGGATGGTAGTGAAGCGGAAATGTGCGGCAACGTGACTCGTTGCTTCGCCCGTTTCGTTTATGAAACCGGCCTGACCAGCAAAACAGAATTGACGATTGAGACATTGGCCGGGATTATTCGGCCGAAACTTATTTTTGAAAATGGCATTGTGACCTCGGTTTGCGTCGATATGGGCGAGCCGCGGCTGAAACGGTCGGAAATCCCGATGGTTGGCGACCCTGACGACCGGGCAGTCAATGTTTCTTTACTTGTCGATAATTCGACCTATGCGGTAACCTGCGTCAGTATGGGAAATCCGCATTGCATCATTTTTGTCGATGATGTGGAAGAACTGGACTTGCCGACGTTTGGCCGACCGATTGAGATCCATCCGGCGTTTCCCCGCAAAACGAATGTTGAATTTGTTCAGGTCGTTGACCGGCAGACACTGCGGATGCGGGTTTGGGAACGCGGCGCTGGTGTTACGCTGGCCTGTGGAACAGGCGCCTGTGCTACGCTGGTTGCTGCAGTGTTAAATGGCAAAACCGACCGTCGGGCTACGCTGAAGCTGGATGGCGGCGAGCTGCTGATTGAATGGCGCGAGGACAATCATATCTATAAAACCGGCCCGGCAGTCGAAGTTTTTCGGGGTGAATACCTCGGTTAAGTTTAATTTACGGATGGAGGATGAAGAGTTTGGAAAGAGCAGAAAGAATTAAAAAAGTCCCGCCATATTTGTTTGCGACGATTGACAAGAAAAAACGGGAAGCAATTGAACGCGGCGTCGACATTATCAGTTTTGGCATCGGTGACCCGGATCAACCGACACCGCCGCAAATCGTGGAGAAAATGTGCGAAGCAGTGCGCGCGCCGAAGAACCACCGTTACCCCGATTACGAAGGTTCGCCGGAATTTCGCTCTGCCGTCAGCGCCTGGTATAAAAAACGCTTTGGCGTCACGCTGAATCCGGCCTGTGAAGTGATGACACTGATCGGCTCCAAAGAAGGCATCGCTCATATTTTCCTGGCTTTTGTCGATCCGGGCGACTATACATTGATTCCCGACCCGGCCTATCCGGTCTATAAACTGGGTACCATGTTCGCCAACGGCGTGGCGCATTATATGCCGTTGACTGCTCAAAATAAATTTCTGCCTGATTTCGCGGCAATCCCGACGGATGTGGCGAAAAAAGCCAAGGTTATGTTTCTCAACTATCCGAACAACCCCACGGCGGCTGTGGCGGACCTGAAATTTTTTGCCGAAGCGGTGGCGTTCTGCAAACAATATGACATCATTCTTTGCCATGACAATGCCTACTCGGAGATGGCTTTTGACGGTTTCCAACCGCCGAGCATCCTGCAAGTTCCCGGCGCGATGGATATTGCCGTCGAGTTTGGTTCCCTGTCGAAGCCGTTCAACATGACCGGCTGGCGGATGGGCTTTGCGGTTGGTTGTGCGGAAGTCATCGGCGGACTCGGCATCATCAAGACCAATGTCGACTCCGGCCAGTTTACCGCAGTACAGGACGCCGGCATCGAAGCTTTATTAAATATTGACCCGAAGTTCATTCCCAGCATGAACGAGCTTTATCAGGCACGCCGCGATGTTTTGATTGACGGTCTGAACTCCATGGGTTGGAAGCTGGAAAAAACTCAGGCGACGTTCTATGTATGGGCGCCGGTTCCTGCGGGCTACGACTCGATGGGTTTTTGCGCGGCGATGCTGGAGAAGTGCGGTATTATCGTGGTTCCTGGCGTGGGTTACGGCCCGGCCGGCGAGGGCTACGTTCGTTTCGCCCTGACTCTGGACGAAAAACGAATTCGCGAAGCGTTGGCGCGGATGAAACAGCACCTGTCCCTGTAAAAGCGGTAGCGTAAGCAAGGGGGAATCTGTTTGTTCAAGAGCATGACCGGTTTTGGCCGCGGCGAATACCACGACAAGGATCATCGGTTTACAGTCGAGATTCGTGCGGTAAATCACCGATTCAATGATATTGTGATCAAAATCCCCAAAAATCTGGCAGTGCTGGAAGACCGGGCTCGCAAGAGTATTGCCGGGATTCTGGCTCGTGGTCGCATCGACGTGATTGTGACTGCTGATGACTATGTGGAACGGCAACGCAAAATACGGGTTGATAAAGGATTAGCCAGCGGCTATTTTCAGGCCATGAAGGATGTCGCGGATGCCTGCGGGCTTGATATCAAAGCCGTTAGCGCCTATGACATCGCCAAATTCCCTGAAGTACTGAAAGTGGAAGAAACGACGGAAGACTTGGAAAGCCTCTGGCCCAAACTGGCCGAAGCGATCGATAAAGCACTGGGCAATCTGATGGAAATGCGGATTGCCGAGGGAGAAAACATCCACCGCGACTTGACGGCCCGGATTGCCAAAATCCGGCAGCTGGGCGCAAATATTGCGACTAGGGCGCCGGCGATTGTTGAAGCGTACCGCGAGAGATTGCGGGAACGGTGCCGGGAAATTCTCAGTGAAGTCAATGCAACGCCGGATGAGGCACGATTGCTGCAAGAAGTGGCGATTATGGCCGACCGGACCAATATTACCGAAGAACTAGTCCGACTAGACAGCCACCTGGACCAATTTACCCAGGCGATGAACGGCGAGGCCGCCGTCGGTCGCAAGCTTGATTTTATCCTGCAGGAACTGAATCGCGAAGCCAATACCATCGGCTCCAAGGCCAATGATATGGTGGCCGGGGCGATGATGGTCGATTTGAAAAGCGAGATCGAAAAAGTGCGGGAACAAATTCAAAATATTGAGTGACGGAGGGGTTCCCGTGGAAATCAAGTTGTTGAATATCGGCTTTGGCAATGTGGTCTTTAGCCACCGGATCGTGGCGATTGTATCGCCCGAATCTGCGCCGATCAAGCGACTGATCCAGGAGGCCAAGGACAAAGGCCGCCTGATTGATGCGACTTATGGCCGCCGGACTCGCGCCGTCGTAGTCACCGACAGCGACCATGTGATTCTTTCCGCCGTGCAGGCGGATACGGTGGCGCATCGGATGAACAGCAAAGAAGTGGAGGACAATAGTGAAGATTGATGCGGATAGTCCGGAATGTATCACCGGCAATCCGAGCGGCAACCTGATCGTGATTTCCGGTCCCTCGGGGGCCGGCAAGGGAACAATCGTCAAGGCGCTACTGGATCAATATGCGTCGATTCATTATTCCGTTTCGGCGACGACTCGGGCGCCGCGCGAGGGCGAAGTCAACGGGGTCAATTACTGGTTTGTTTCCCGCGAAGAATTCCTGCATATGCGTGAGCAGGATGATTTGTTGGAATGGGCCGAGGTGTACAGTAATTTTTATGGTACACCTCGCCGTCGGGTGATTGAAGCGATCAATCGCGGTCATGACATCATCCTGGAGATCGACCCGCAAGGGGCGATGAAGGTGAAAAAGTGCTTTCCCTCCGCCGTTTTTGTCTATATTATGCCGCCGTCACCGCGTGAATTGTCGCGGCGGATTGTCGGCCGGGGCACCGAATCGCAGGAAGCGATCCGGCAGCGATTGAACTCGGTAGTGAGTGAACTGGGCTACATTCATGAGTATGATTATCTGGTAATCAACGATGAGCTGAGTGAAGCCACCGCTGATGTCGCCGCAATTATCCGGGCGGAAAAATGGCGTGTCAAGCGCAATGCCCATCTGGTCGGCCTCGTTTGGGGCGTAGACCTGAAAAAAAAATAGGAAAGGGGCCAACTACTTTGATTTATCCTTCTTTGGACCACTTGTTAAAAAAAGTCGACAGCAAATACACCCTGGTTGTTCTGACTGCTAGACGGGCCCGCGAAATCGTCGCCGGTGACCGTTTGTTGGTTAACAGCAAATCGAACAAGGCCGTTACGATTGCGCTTGAGGAAATTGGCGCCGACAAAGTTACTTATGAACGCGTCAAACCTATTGGCGGCTGATTGACATGCTGACAGGCAAGACGGTTGTTCTGGGTGTGTGCGGAGGAATCGCCGCATACAAGGCGGTTGATGTTGTAAGCAGGCTGGTAAAGCTCGGCGCGATGGTACATGTGATCATGACTGCCGCGGCGGTTCAGTTTGTTGCGCCATTGACTTTCCGCGAAATATCCGGACAACCGGTGTACACGACCATGTGGGAAGAACCCAAGCTGTGGAATGTCGAACATATCGCGCTGGCCCGCCGGGCCGACCTGTTTGTCATCGCACCGGCAACAGCCAACATGATTGGAAAGATTGCCAACGGTATTGCCGACGATTTTCTCAGTACGACGGTAATGGCTACAACCGCGCCGGTTTTATTGGTACCGGCGATGAATACGGAAATGTTTCAGAGCGCTGCGACGCAGTCGAATCTGAAAACACTTGAATCCCGCGGCTTTATGATTATGGCCCCGGCATCGGGGTTGTTGGCCTGTGGTACTGAAGGAATTGGACGCTTGCCGGAACCAGCGGCAATTGTTGAGCGGATTACGGCGCATTTTGAAGAAGGGAAGTCGATGCAGGGAATCCGGCTGTTGGTAACGGCGGGGGGAACCCGTGAAGCGATTGACCCGGTGCGTTATATCGGTAACCGTTCCAGCGGCAAGATGGGCTATGCGATTGCGGCGGCTGCAGCCGAACGGGGCGCCGAGGTAACCTTGGTATCGGGACCGGTTGCATTGCCAGTGCCGGCGGGCGTTAAACGGATATCGGTGGAAAGCGCACTGGAAATGCGCGACGCGGTGTTAGCTGCTTTTCCCACGGTCGATATCGTAATCAAGGCGGCAGCTGTGGCGGATTATCGGCCGGAAGTCGTGGCTGAGCAAAAAATTAAAAAGCATTCGGCGAATTTGACTGTCGAGTTGACGAAAAATCCGGATATTTTGGCAGAGCTTGGCAAAATCAAAACCGGGCAGTTTTTGGTCGGCTTTGCTGCTGAAACGCAGGAACTGGTGGCGAATGCAACCGACAAGTTGCGCCGCAAAAACCTGGACATGCTGGTTGCCAATGACGTGACATTGCCTGGCGCCGGCTTTGAATCGGAAACCAACATCGTAAAGTTGTTTGCCAAAGATGGCAGCTACGAAGAATTGCCGCAGATGAGCAAGCAGGATCTCGCCCGCTTATTGCTGGATAAAATTATGCTGCAAGTGCAAGTGCAAGTGCAAGGGGAAAAGTCCCACTGAGGCAGCGGCGAATATTTTTCTGTCACGCTCTTGCTTTTTCTGCCGTCATCCTTTAAAATTAATTTCGTGTCCGAGTCCTGACGAATTGAATACAGTCCATCCAGAGCTGGCAGAGGGACAGGCCCGATGAAGCCGCGGCAACCATTGACTTTGTGTCAAAACGGTGCCAATTCCGGCGGGTAGCACCGCAAGATGGGAGAGCATAGTCCTCCCATGCGGAGGTTTTTTTATTACCTTCGCATCAGTGTAGAATCAAATTATTGGGAGGTTGTTAACAAAATGAAAAAAAGACTCTTTACATCGGAATCAGTGACCGAAGGACATCCGGATAAAATTGCCGACCAGATTTCCGATGCGGTACTCGACGCGATCCTGACCCAAGACCCCACAGGCCGGGTTGCCTGTGAAACAGTGGTTACAACCGGTTTGGTGCATGTGGTTGGCGAAATCACGACCAACTGTTATGTTGATATTAACAAGATCGTTCGCAATACGATCAAAGAAATCGGCTATACGCGGGCCAAATATGGTTTTGACGGCGAGACTTGCGGCGTCATGACCTCAATTGACGAACAGTCGCCGGATATTGCCATGGGTGTCGATG
>JBGSKE010000190.1:0-15405 GCA_041741355.1 Negativicutes bacterium
ATAGATTGACATGCCATCGAAGACATCAACCAATGCTTCCGCCGTATTTTGGTGGCGATGCTGGAATTCTCCTGCCGCGACCAATGCAAGATCAATGTTGCGCTGCCTCAGCCAATTGCGGGTTTCCAATAATTGATCGACTTCGGCGGTTTCTAAAATAGGGACAGCGGATAAATCCAGGACAACCAGACCGGGAACGCCCGCTTTGATTAGAGATTTTACTTCTTGCAGCAAGCCTGATTCCAGGGTAGCAGCCGATGCGCGCAATTCAAAGAAGAAAACTTTATTGCGCAGACTGTTGTACACCCATTCCCATAAATTCTTTACCAGCAGCTCAATTAGAATCCTTTGCTCCGGGGTTGAGCGCAGACTGGGCCACAACGCGATAGCCTGATTGAGCAGGGCTAGCGCACGATCCCATTCTGATATTCCGCCGGCAAAACAACCGGACGACTCAATATGATCTTCCCCCCAGGCGACCAGTTCCTGCATGGTAAGCAAGAGCTCTTTTTGGCTCGACGTCGGTGAAGCGACCAACTGCGAAAGTTTGTTGACAAGCGTGATGAAATCCTCTGCCACCAAGTGTGGCAATAGGCCCAGGTGAAACGCCGACGGCGAGAGTTCCTTAACATGAATGGCGTTGATGTCGGCGGCATTGCAACTGCGACGCAATTCCTGGTCATCCAGTTCCGTGCGTAGAATTGCTTCCAGACTCAAGAACCAGGAGGACGATTTAGTAAAGAATAATACAGCGCCGCTTTCCGCCAGCCGCTGTTGAATCAAAAACTCGGTTATTTCCGGCATTGGCGCTGCCGTATCGATTATAATCATTATATAGACCAAACGGCCATTGGCATTGTTCATATTCACTGGCAGGACGACTGGCGGAGGCGTTGGTGCGGGTTGCGACGCCGGGCCGGTTTGTTGCGGACTGTTAACTGTCGTAGCGTTTGGCGCCAGTGCTTTGGCCAAAGCCAACAAGTCTTGCTGGCGGGCTGCCAATTCATCGGGGGTTTCGTTCTGGCGATAGCAGGCCAGTTCTTCTTCCATCAGATCTAGGGATTGCAACACGAGCGAAGCGATTTCCGCGTCTGCCGCCCGACGACCGGAACGAACATGGTCCAACAGATCTTCGATATGATGGGCAAACTCGGCTAACATTGTACAACCGACCAGTTGAGAACCGCCTTTAATACTGTGGAAAGTGCGAAACACTTCGGGGATAGCCGACATGATATTGCCTGACTTTTCGACCATAATCATTGCTGAAGCGGCATTTTCCAACATTTCCAGTGATTCTTCAAAAAAAAGCGCATCCAATTCACTATAGGCAAAATGTTGTCCCATGCTTACAACGCTCCTGTTCAAAAAGACTTGCTATTTTTTAATTGTATCACTGTACAATACAATTATCTATATTGAAGTAGGAAATCAGCGCCATGCGGAACAGTCGCCAGCCAAAAACGCTAACCGCAAAATATCAGGGAATCCACGGCAAAAATAGAGGTGAATTTGTTAGAGTGCAGAAGTGTGTAAAGGCAATAATATAGGTAGTAATATTTGGAGTGATTTGAATGAGTTCTTTTATTCCCGACTGGTTGCAGCAGCAACGGATTGATTTAGCGATGGCGGATCGTTTGCGTGAGATCGGCGAACACAAAGGTCGGGCGGAATTGTATAGTGTGCATACCTTGCATATCATCCAGTCATTGCGGCTGATGACAGCGGAGCATTCCGCAGCGGCGTCAAGCAGGATGGAGAGCATACACGCGCCGGTGGAGCAGACGAATTACCAGCGGTTGATCCTGGAACTGCAAGAGTCGGCGAACAAGTTGCCGGTTAACTCGCAGACCATTTTGCAGATTCATGCAGAACTGTTTAAAAACTCGGGTCGGGAAGGCGGACAGTACAAATCGGCAGATAATCAGGTGGTGGCGACCAGGCCCGATGGGACCCGGTTTGTCTGCTTTCAGCCAGTCGCCGCCCAGGATACGCCGCGCGCCGTGGAAAATCTTTGTAACGGTTATCTGGCGCAAGAGGCTGTAGTGGAACCCGTGTTGCTCATTGGCGCCTTTATCTTGGATTTTTTGTGTATTCGTCCTTTTACTGAAGCGAACGGGCGGATGGCCCAGCTAATTGCTCTATGGTTAATGAATCGCCGCGGCTATACTGTCAGCCGTTTTGTCAGTGTGGAAAGGATTATGGAAGCTAAAAAAGGCGAATTCTTTTTTGCCCAATATCAGGCTTCAGCTGGCTGGCATCAGTCCGAACATGATATTGAGCGCTGGTGGAACTATTGGTTGGATGTGCTGGTGAGTTCGTACCGGGAGTTCACGGCGAGAGCGCGTGCGCTCAGTAAACGCCGGGGTGTGAAGACCGAAATGGTGTTGGCGTTGATTGATTCGATGCAGGACGGATTCACCATTCGACAGATTCAGCAAAAAGTGCCGGGTTGCGGTATTGAGCTGATTCGCAAAATCTTTAAGTCCGAAAAAGCAGCAGGACGCATCAAATGCCTGGGTCGCGGGCCGAATGCCTTGTGGAAGAAAAAACGAACCCGTGATATAATAAAAAGTCAATTGAAGTAGCAAATCGATGTTACATCATAAAACTATAATAAAAACATATAAAGGAGCACGATCAAACGATGGTTATTAAAGAGAAAGAACAGGGTTTTTTTGGCAGTCTTGCCTTAAGCCATAAGGTAATGGCGGCTATTCAGGCCATGGGGTTCGAGGAGCCTTCGCCGATTCAAGCCAAGACGATTCCTCCCATCATGGAAGGAAAAGACGTAATCGGACAGGCCCAGACAGGAACGGGTAAGACCGCGGCCTTTGGTATTCCGATTGTGGAGATGGTTCAGGACCTGCGTCAAGTACAGGCGCTGATTATGACACCGACCCGCGAACTGGCGCTGCAAGTGTCGGAAGAGATTGCCAAAATCGGCCTGTATAAAAAGGTGAAAACCTTGCCGGTTTATGGCGGGCAATCGATTGATCGCCAAATCAGGGCGCTGCATTTTGGCGTACAGATCGTTATTGGCACCCCGGGACGCTTGCTGGACCATATTCGCCGCAAGACGATCAAACTGGACACCGTCAAGATGTTGATTCTCGATGAAGCGGACGAAATGCTCGATATGGGCTTTATCGATGACATCGAGACCATCATGCAGAACATTCCGCGCGAAGGACGCCAGACGCTGCTGTTTTCGGCAACAATGCCGAATCAGATCCGGTCCCTCGCCGACCGCTACATGAACACGCCGGTGTTTGTGACTGTCAGCAAAGAACAGCTGACAGTACCGCAAATTGACCAGTACTATTATGAAACCCGCGAAAAACTGGACGGACTTAGCCGCATCCTTGATGCAGGCGATATGGAACGGACGATTATTTTCTCGCGGACTAAAAAAGGCGCCGATGAACTGACCGCGTCTCTTTCCGCCCGTGGTTATATGGCTGAAGCGTTGCACGGCGATCTCAGTCAGGTCCAACGCGACCGGGTTATGAAAAAGTTCCGCGACTCGAAACTGGAGATACTGGTAGCGACCGATGTGGCTGCCCGCGGTTTGGATATTGACCACGTAACTCATGTGGTCAATTATGACATTCCGCAGGACCCCGAGTCTTATGTTCACCGTATCGGCCGTACCGGGCGAGCCGGCAGAAAAGGCACCGCGATCACTTTCATTCACCCGCGCGAATTCCGTCAACTCAAGCAGATCGAGCGTGAACTGCGCCTGCGGATTATACGTGGACAATTGCCCTCCGCCGCCGATGTCCTGGAAAAACAACGCGAAGTCATTAAACGGCGCGTACTAAAAACGCTGGAACAAGATGCATTCGCCGATTACCACCCCATCGTCGCCGATCTTGCCGCTGACTATGACCCGCTGGATGTTGCGGCAGCAGCCCTGAAACTGTTTCAGGAAGGCTTTAAAGAGGATGCTGAAGTGGAAAATCAGGCATTGTCGCATAGTGGCGCCGAAAAAGGCATGGTTCGCTTGTTTGTCAATGTTGGCCGCGATAATAATATCCGGCCGGAAGATATTGTGCGCAGCTTTGCTGGCGAGTCGGATATTCCCGGCAATGCAATCGGTTTGATCAAAATCCAGAGCAATTTCTCGTTTGTTGAAGTTCCGGAAGATTTGGTGGAACGAGTCATCTCGGCAATGCATGGCAACAAGATCAAAGGCATGCGGATTAATGTCGAAGTTGCCAAGGGCCGCTAAGACCAAGGAAAAGAAAAAGAACGGCATAATTGGGGGCGCGGGAACAGCTTTCCTTGCGCTCCTACTCCTTTTGGCTATCGGCGGAGCATTTTTTTTCTTTCAGGAAAAGCTGCCAGGTAAATCTGCGGTTCAGACGCGAACTGTTGAAGTGAAAAAGGACGCCGATTTTAGCGTTCGCTGTGAAGCGCTGCATGGTCTGGTTGATCAGACTCTGTCGACGCAAAACATGGTTGTTTCGGATGTGCAGCGGATTGAAAAAGAAGTGCCCCGCGACAAAGAAGCGGGGACGATCCGCTGGAACTCGCGCAATCTACTGATCGAAGATTCTGCCGGGCTCGGCGCCGATGTGCTCAAAGCAAAGCTGGCGGCATTGCTGAAACCCAGCGGCGGTGCGGTGCTGAAAGTCGAATCTGATCAATATCACGGTTATGCGGTCATGCGGCTGGATATCGGGTTTACCGACCAATTGGGCGGCGGACCGCTTACTATTGTCAGCGATCGGCTCTATCTGGTCACTGCGGCGCGCACGCCGACGGTTAGCGGCCCCCGCAAAAAATCGAACCCGGCCAATCGAGCCGAAATCGCTGTCATCATTGATGATTTTGGTTTCCGTCATGATATGATTGTTGAATTTGCCGCGATTCGTCGTTCGTTTACCTTTGCAGTGCTGCCATTCAAGCAGTACAGCAAGGAAGCGGCAGCCAAAGGGCTGGCGAGCGGGCACCAGGTGATGCTGCATTTGCCGATGGAACCCTTGTCCGGCATTGAAGCTAGCGAGATCAGTTCAACGGTGAAAGTGGGAATGGACGCCAGGCAAGTACGCGATTTGATCGAACGGGCCACTGCCGGTCTGCCCGGAATCGTCGGTGTCAATAACCATCAAGGGTCGCGGGCGACTGCGGACGCTAAGACGATGGACCCGGTCATGCGTGTGTTGCATGAAAAGCAACTGTTTTTTGTCGATAGCCGGACACATGCCCGTTCGGTCGCGGCAGACGCAGCCCGTCGCCAGAAACTGAAAACAACGGAAAATGAGCTGTTTCTTGACGGAATCGCCGATGTGGCCTATGTGAAAAAGCAGTTGCGAACTGCCGGTGAAATGGCGCTGCGCCAAGGAAGTATCACGGTGATTGGCCATGCCAGGCCCACCACGGCTGCGGCGCTGCGCGAAGTGATGCCGGAGCTGGAAGCTAGAGGAATCCGCTTTGTATTTGTATCCCAGTTGGTTCATTAATTCCCGGTTGTAACTGAATACGGTTCAGATTATCAAACAAGGTATGGTGAACGAGTTGGAACTGGATCTGGTATTTAGACTCATCGTCATCATTTTTCTGACTGGCTGCATGCTGGCCCTGGCGTTGTGGAAAGCGCCAAGGTTGGCCAATGGCTTTTCTCATGGCGTTTGTGCTGTGGGCTCTGCCGTTATGATGTTTTTGGCCTGGACAGTTCTACAGACGGGCGAGACCGTTCTGATTGTTGTTGGACACTGGTTGCACGCCGGGGAAGTTGCGTTACGCATCGATCCTCTGGCGGCATTTTTTTTATTGCTGCTCTCCGTGGTCGGTACGGTGGTTTCCATCTATGCCATTGGCTATACGTCGGAGCATTATTCGCACCGCTATGCCATATTGCCGGCATTGTTCAATTTGTTTCTGCTATCGACAATGTTTGTGTTTACCACCAGCCATGCGGGGGCATTTTTGATTGCCTGGGAAATGATGACGCTTACGTCGTTGTTCTTGGTCGTTTATGAGCATGAACATGCAGCGAATGTGCGGGCCGGCTTTGTCTATGTGGTAATGACTTATACCGGCACGGCTTTTTTGATGGCGGCCTTTTTCATCATGGCTGCGGCTAGCGGCGATTTGAGTTTTGAAAAGTTTGTCGGCGTGTCGTTGCCGGAAACGCAGCGAACGTTGGTGTTTTTGTTTGCCTTCATCGGCTTTGGCGTCAAAGCAGGCATCATTCCGCTGCATATTTGGTTGCCCAAGGCCCATCCTGCTGCGCCCAGCCATGTATCAGCCATATTGTCGGGCGTGATGCTGAAAACCGCCATTTATGGCATGGCGCGATTTTATCTGGAATTTCTCAGCACCGGGCCGACTTGGTGGGGCGTTATGATCATAGGCTTTGGGATTGTATCCGCTTTTCTCGGCGTATTGTATGCGCTGATGGAAAGTGATATCAAACGGCTATTGGCTTACTCGAGCCTGGAAAATCTGGGTGTTGTTTTGCTGGGCGTGGGGACTGGCATGGTGTTTTCTGCCGCCGGCAAACCGGTGTTGGCAGGGCTGGCTTGGGCTGCCGCCTTGTTTCATGTTTTTAATCACGGTATTTTCAAAGCTTTGTTGTTCATGGCGGCCGGTGCAGTGGTGCGGGCCACCGGTACGCGCGATCTGGAAATGCTGGGCGGTTTGATTCACCGAATGCCCTATACGGCGTTTGCGTTTTTTATCGGCGCTGTCGCTATCAGTTCGTTGCCGCCGCTTAATGGATTTATTAGTGAATGGCTGACTTTGCAATCGCTGTTTTTTCTGCCGCAGGCTTTAACGGGACTGACTGGAAAAGTATCCGGCGTGATCTTGTTCATTGGCCTGGCGATGACTGCCGCGCTGGTTGCAGCCTGTTTTGTCAAGGCATTTGGTATTGCTTTTTTGGCCAGAGCCCGTTCGCGCAAGGCCGAGGCGGCAACCGAAGGGCCGATAACCATGACTTTGCCGATGTTGAGCCTGGCCGGGTTGTGTCTGTATCTGGGCTTATGGCCGCAGACGATGCTACAAGCAATTAGCCGGGTGCTGCAGCCATTCATCGGGATTGATATGCGCGGCTTGTTTGAAGTAGACCGCAGCGGACTGCTGTTTCAGGCCAATAGCGCCGAAGGCGTCCTGTCGATTTCGTTACTGGCAGTGTTGTTGCTTGTTGGCTGCCTGGCGGCGATCGGGCTGTATTATCTGAAAGGGAAGGTCCGGTCTGTGACGGGACCGTTATGGGCCTGCGGCAGAATCGCCACGCCGCGCAACCAGTACAGCGCCATGGGGTTTGCCGAACCCGTGCGTTGGGCGTTTCGTTGGGTGTTGCGCTCGCAGCGGCAACGGGTTGTTGATGAAAATGATAATGTTTATGTAGGCAGAAAGCTGGCCTCTCATGAAAGCATCAGTTATGTCGTGGACGAGGCGATTTATTACCCGGTTCAGCGCTGGATTCTCAAGCGAGCGAAATTTATGAAGCGGCTGCAGGCCGGCAGCGTGCAATTGTATGTGGGCTATGTGCTCGTCGTTACGATTGTGGTGTTGGCCTGGAGCGGCAGGAATTGAGGTGAAGTGATGCAGGCGCTGGAAATGTTGTTGCAGGCGGTCGGGATAGTGATGCTGGCCCCCTTGGTGCAAGGTTTTATTCAGTGGTGTAAGGCCCGCTTGCAAAACCGGCGGGGGCCCAGTCCCCTGCAGCCTTATCGCAACCTGTCCAAGTTGCTGGCCAAGGATTTGGTGGTTGCCGGCAGCATATCCTGGATAACCACACTTGCACCGTTTGTTTGTTTTGGCGCAGCAGTCGCCGTAGCCGCTTTGTTGCCGGTGGTTTCGTCAACCTGGGGCGTTACGGATCTGTTTCTGATCGTATATCTGTTTGGCTTGAGCCGGTTCCTGCTGGCGTTGGCCGGATTGGACAGCGGCAATTCGTTTGCCGGGATGGGTAGTTCGCGCGAAATGTATCTGGCGGTCTTGGTGGAGCCGGTTTTTTTATTGGCGATCGTCGCTTCAGCCGGCGCTGCCGGGTCGACGGAACTGGGCAGAATGGCGCAGCATTCGCTGGCGCATTCCTTTACTTTACCTTATGTGTTGGCGGCGGGGGCGTTCTTTATCGTCGTGATTGCCGAATGCGGACGGATTCCGGTTGACAACCCGGATACGCACCTGGAACTGACCATGTTTCAGGAAGCGACGCTGATTGAATTTTCGGGTCGAAATCTGGCGCTGTTGTTGTGGTCGATATATATACGGCAACTGGTAATGCTAATCCTATTTGTCGAATTGTTTTTCCCCTGGAACTGGTTTGATTTGATTCCCTCGATGTTTATCTGGGGTTTGGCCAAGGTGTTCTTTGTCGGCTTTTTGTTGGCGCTGACCGAAACCAGCTCCGCCAAGATGCGACTGTTCCGATTGCCCAATTTTTTAGCGGCAGCCGGGTTATTGGCGCTATTGGCGCTGGTTGTCCGCTAATATGGAGGCGTTTCGATGAATGTTTTAACGGTTTTGTTGTTGTTCACGGCCTTTTTGATTACCCGGGTATCCAGTCTGCGTCTGGCAATTCAAATCCTGGTCGTTCAATCAATTGGCGTAGCGATTGCCTGTGTCTGGAGCGGGTTAGAATCGGAAATAATGCATACTTATATCGCAGCGCTACTTACGGTAATTATCAAGGCCGGGATGATTCCCTACGCACTATTTCGCGTGGCTGCCCGACTGCGCAATGAAACGGAAAACAAACCGATTTTGTCGCCGAACCAGACTACGTTGCTGGCTGCCTTGCTGTTGGCAGTGGCTTATGGACTGGTTGATCAGGCTTTGCCGGGCTTGGGGCGCGATGCCTTGTCAGGCGCGCTGGCCGGATTTTTGATCGGCTTATTGATTATGATTACCCGGCGTCAGGCGGTGCTGCAGATTGTCGGCTTGATTATGATGGAAAACGGCATCTATCTGCTGGGGTTGTCGATGACCCGGGGATTGCCGTTGATTATCGAGTTCGGCGTATTTTTTGATGTGATGGTTGCAGTCATCGTGCTGGGCATTCTGACCTTCCGGCTGAAATTGTCATTTATGACTACCGATACCACTGTATTGCAAAAGTTAAAGGGATGAAGCAATGTTCGATTTAATCTTGGCGGCACTGGGCATACCTTTTGTTAGCGGCATTCTGGTGCTGGCGGTCAAACAGCCGCACCGGGCGGCCTGGCTGAATTTGGCGAGTTCTGTGCTGACTTCGGCGACGTTGTTCTGGTTGATCAAACAATTTGTGGCGCAGGGACCGTTTCAGCAAGGCGGCTTCATGCTGGACTCGCTCAATGTGTTGTTTTTGCTGATTGTGGCGATTTTGAGTTTGACCGCCGCGTTATATTCCATGCCCTATATGAAACATGAACTGGAGTCGGGTCATCTGACGGAAATAATGATCCCGCGTTATTTTTTCCTGTTCCAGTTCTTTGTCCTGACGATGATTCTGACTCTGGTGATGGAAAATCTGGGGCTGCTCTGGGTCGCGGTGGAAGCGACGACGTTGGTTTCTGCTTTGTTGGTAGCATTCAGTCTCAATCGATCTTCGCTGGAAGCCGCCTGGAAATATGTGATGGTTTGCAGCGTCGGGATTGCGATGGCGCTACTGGGCACCATTTTGCTTTACTACGCGCAAGTGCAGGCCGGGTTTATTGATGTCCAACCGCTTGGGTGGTTCGCTTTGCGTGACAGCGCCTATCGGTTCAATCCGGCGCTGGTCAAGCTGGCAGCGATGTTTATTATCATCGGCTATGGCACCAAGGCCGGTCTGGCGCCGATGCACACCTGGCTGCCGGACGCCCACAGTCAGGCGCCGACGCCGATTAGCGGCCTGCTGTCCGGCGCCTTGCTCAGTGTCGCCATGTATGCGATTGCCCGCAACCTGGCCGTAATCAATTTGTTGCCGGACGTGGGTTTGATTGCCGGAAAATTGCTGGTCGGCTTCGGTTTGCTCTCTATCGGCATAGCGGTGCCGTTTTTGCTGTTACAACATGATATCAAGCGGTTGCTGGCTTATTCGAGCGTGGAAAATATCGGCCTGATTGCCTTGGGTTTTGGTACAGGTTCGGCGCTTGCCCTATATGGGGCTTTATTGCACCTGATAAACAACGCAATTGGCAAGTCCGCCTTGTTTTATGCCTCAGGCGAGCTGGTCCGGTTGTATCGGACCAAACAGATTTTGCGGATACGCGGCATTATCCATGTCTTGCCGGGATTTGGCGGCATGCTGATGGGATTGGTTCTGGCGGTTTCCGGCCTGCCGCCGTTCGGCACGTTTCTCAGCAAACTAAGCATCATTCAGGCCATGTTTCATGACGGCTGGTGGAAAGGACTGCTGGCGTTGCTGCTATTGGCAGGAGTCTTCGCGGGAATGATGTACTATACGCTGAAGATGCTGTTTGGCGAGCCGCCGGCCAACTTACGGCAACCGCGGCTGTCTTTATGGGCGCTGGCGGCGTTGCTGCTATCGCTGCTGCTACTCGTATCAACAGGGTTTTATGTGCCGGCCTGGTTGGATGGCTTGATTCGCAGTGCGGCGGTTATCATCATGGGAGGGGGCGGCGGCAAATGGTAACAGTGAAAGAGGTCCCCATATCAGGGCTGCGCGCGGCGGCTAACGCCGTTTCTAAAGCTGGTCGGCTGCCGCTGCAGGCCATGTTTGCCAACGACGAGCGTTCCTTGAACGGTAATTTTGTTATTTATGCGTTGTTTGCTGCTGAAAGCGGCGGCGAGTTCTTGCTGTTGAAAAGCAACATCGCTGCGGGGCAGCCGCTGGAGTTTCCTTCCTTGACCCCCTTGCTGCCGGCTGCGGCCTGGTATGAACGGGAAATCCACGATCTATTCGGACTGAAGCCGATCGGTCATCCTGACCTGCTACCGTTGGTGCTGCATCCTCCCTGGCCGGTAGATTGCTTTCCCCTGCGTAAAGATTTTACCAAAGCGCCGGAAGGCGGCGTTTGCGTACCCTGCAAACCTCCATCGTCAGTGCATGGCGAAGGGATTTTTGAAGTTCCGGTCGGTCCGATTCATGCCGGGATCATCGAACCCGGCCATTTTCGCTTTAGTCAAGCAGGCGAGAATGTGATCCGGCTTGACCCAACGTTGTTTTATACGCACCGGGGCGTTGAAAAATCGCTGGAAGGTTTGCCGGTTGAGCGGGCGATTTTTCGCATCGAGCGGACTTGCGGCGCGTGTAGTGTGTCGCATGCGTTGTCTTTTTCACAAGCAGTGGAAGCGATCACGCTTGCGCAAATACCTGTGCGGGCGCAATACATCCGGGTGCTGGCGGCGGAATTGGAGCGGCTGTACAATCATGTCGGCGATGTAGGCAATATTTGCGCCGGCGTTGGATTTGCCGTGGGCAGTAGCCAGGCGGCCCGGCAGAAAGAGAATCTGATGCGCTTCAACGAAGAATTGACCGGCAATCGATTTTTGCGGGGAATGGTCGTTCCCGGCGGTGTTACCGCTGATATTAGCGGCGAACTGATTCGGCACGTTTCCAGCTTGATTAACGCTTTGCTGCCGGATTTTCAAGAACTGGCAGAAATTTTGGAAACTAACGCCGGGTTTATTGACCGTTGTCGGCAGACAGGCGTCTTACCCCGACAGGTTGCAGCGGACTTGGCGGTGGTTGGTCCAGCCGCCCGGGCTTCCGGTATCGATGTCGATTTCCGGCGCGATTATCCCTATGCCGTTTATGACCGACTGGAGTTCAAAGTTCCGCTGCGTCGCCACGGCGACGTCGAAGACCGATTATGGCTGCGCGTGTCGGAAGTCCGCGAGTCGTGCGAGATCATCAGACAAGTGATCGCTTTTTTGGCCAATCAAAAAGGTGATTTGCGCGTTGACCTGGCAATGCCGCAGACTGGCGGCAGTGGTTTTGGCTGGAGCGAATCGGCGCGGGGTTCCAATATCCATTGGCTGATGATCGACGGCAACCGCAAGATTTATCGCTATGTGATCCGTTCGGCCTCTTACCCCAATTGGCCGGCGGTGGCTATGGCGGCCCCAGGGAATATCATTCCGGATTTTCCTTTGATCAACAAGAGTTTTGAGCTGTGCTACGCATGTCTGGATAGATAAGGAGAATATAATGCTGCGCATTCTGCAAAAAATCATGCAACAGGGTACTGTGACCGAGGATTATTTTATGTCTGCGGTGCCGGCCCGGTTCCGCGGTCAGTTGGAAGTGCGGGACTGCCGCTGCCGGGATTGCCTGAAATGCATCGATATCTGTCCCACGCAAGCGATACGGATGAAAAAAAACAAACTGGTCATCGATCATGATGCCTGTATTTTTTGCGGCGCCTGTGTAGATTTTTGCGACAAAAATGGCTTGCGGCATAGTCTAAACTATGAATATGCCCATTTAGATGGGCAGTTGGCCGAGTCGGGCGGCGATGAGCTGGCGCGCCGGATTCGCAGCGCACTGGGCCGCTCTCTGGCAATCCGACATGTTGACGCCGGTTCTTGTAATGCCTGTGATTTTGAAATGAGCGCCTTACTGAATCCGATCTATGACATTACCCAGTATGGCATTGACTTTGTGGCTTCGCCCAGGCATGCGGATTTACTGATGGTGACTGGCGTAGTCACGCGAAACCTGCGCAAAGCTCTGGAGATGACGTTGGAAGCGACACCTACGCCGCGCCTGGTGATGGCGGTCGGCGCCTGCGCCTGTTCAGGCAAAGTTTTTGGCAAGACTTATGCCCAGGAAGGCGCGGTGGATAAAATCGTGCCGGTCGACATCTATGTGCCGGGTTGCCCGCCGCGGCCGCAGGCTCTGATTTATGGACTTTTATTGGCGCTGGACCGATTATGACCCGCTGCCTGTCCGGGTATGGTATAATATTTGCACTACAGGTCCGCAGCTAGGTTGACGGAGAGCGAGGGAAACAGCCATGAATGTTTCGGCGATAAATAAGATACAGTCAACGGATTTTAGACCGAAATCAGATAAAATCGGCCTGTTGGTGGCGCAAAAGACGCTTGAGTCGGCGCGGCAAAATCAGGAAGCAGGCAGCAGTGAACGCGGCGGCGCCAAACGTCATGCGCATCCGTATTTGGGACACAATGTCGACATTTATGTCTGAATTGATGAGAAAAGTTAATGCTAGGCGCAGCAGTCGTACCGAACTTCAGTTTTCGGTGCGGCTTTTTTATTGACAAAGCAATGTTTCTGTCATATATTTAAACAATTGAATATTTACAGATTTGCACATAGTGAAACATTGGCTGGAGGCATGCTTGATGCTCGGGGAAAATGGGATGGTCCTACCTTTCATAGTGATGTTAAGTTTGTATGCGATCGGATCGTTGGCAGCATTCGTGAGCGCGGGACAGCCGAGATTCGCCAACTGGTTCGCGCATAGCTTTGCGTTTTTGGCCGGCGTCAGCGGGACGCTGATTGCGTTGACGGTGCTTTGGCAGAAGAAAAATATTATATTTTCCCTGTGGCGGATTGTCGACGGTCAATTGCTGTCATTTCGGGTCGATAGCCTGTCGGCCTTCTTTTTGTTGGTCATTTCCGTACTTGCTGTCGCAGTCTCGGTTTATGCTACGGGCTATGTCGGCGAATACTATCACAAAAAAAATGTTGGGCTGCTGGGCGGCGGGCTGAATCTGTTTTTGCTGTCGATGGTGGCGGTAGTAAGCGTGGACAATGCATTTGCCTTTTTGGTGGCCTGGGAGCTGATGTCAGTCGTTTCTTTCGGCCTGGTTATGTTTGAGCATGAACGGGATGATGTCCGGATTGCCGGGTACATCTATGTGGTCATGACTCATGTCGCCACGCTGTTCATCACATTGTCTTTTTTGGCCTTGTTCCTGTATACCGGCACTTTTACTTTCACCGACTTCAAGGTTGTCGCCGGGGTGATACCGGACTGGTTGCGCAATACGATTTTTGTGATGCTGTTGATTGGCTTTGGTACCAAGGCCGGCATCGTTCCGCTGCATATATGGCTGCCGCGGGCGCATCCGGCGGCGCCGAGCCATATATCGGCGCTGATGTCCGCGGTGATGATCAAAACGGCAGTATATGGATTGCTGCGTCTGAGTCTGGATGTGTTCGGCGGCGGGCCTGCCTGGTGGGGATTGCTTATTCTGGTAGCCGGCATGGTTTCGGCGGTATTCGGGATTATTTACGGTTTGGCCGATAATGATATGAAACGCTTTTTGGCTTACAGTAGCGCCGAAAATATGGGGCTTATCTTTATGGGAATTGGTGCAGCGTTGTTATTTCAGTCCTATAGTTACCCGCTGTTGGCGGCGCTTGCATTGACTGCGGCATTGTATCATGTTCTGAATCATGCGGTGTTCAAAGGGTTGTTGTTCATGGGCGCCGGGGCGGTATTGTTCGCCACGCACACACGCAATATCAATGACTTGGGCGGGCTGATCCGGCGGATGCCGGTTACGGCGATCCTGTTTTTGGTCGGTGGACTGTCCCTGGCGGCACTGCCGCCGCTGAACGGTTTTGTCAGCGAGTGGGCCATTTTTCAGTCGTTATTCCATTTGTCGCTGGATGCTCCCGGTTTCGGCGTGAAGCTGATCGGCGCTTTTGGTGTAGCAGCACTGGGGCTTGCGGGGGTGTTTGCCGCTGGCGGTTTTGTCAAACATTTCGGTACTGCTTTTTTAGCGATGCCGCGTAGCGAGCAGGCAGAGCATGCTGCCGAGGCGCCGCTGGCGATGCAGGCGGGGATGGCGATGCTCGCACTGTGCTGTGTAGGCCTGGGCGTAGTCCCTGGCTTAGTCCTGCGTTTGCTCGAAGACATTTGCGCAATGTTTTTTCATACTCACTTGTCGACTGACTCGTTCTTTTTTCTGCCTTTCGTCGACAATGCGCCTGCGGTAATGATTCCCGGCGCGCCATGGATCGCGCTGTCAGTTGTATTTGGCTTGACGTTCGTAATCCTGCGCCAGCGGCTGGGGCAGAGCCGGATAACTATTGATGAAACCTGGAATTGCGGCACAACGATCAATTCGTCAATGGAGTACACGGGAACCTCGTTTTCAAATCCCGTGTTGGTTATTTTGCAACGATTAGTAGGAACGCGTCGGATCGTTGATATCCATCGGCACTATCCGTATTATCCCCGGCGCATCCGCCATTCTGTAGATACGCATTATTCGATCGAAGCGATTTTTTATCGACCGGCAGTAGGCTTGACTGTGAAAATGGCAAACAAAATCCGCGGCGTGCAAAATGGGAATCTGCAAAGTTATTTGGCCTATATGGTAGTGGCTTTGCTGCTCGCGTTGCTGTGGATGGGGCAGGTGAAGGTTTGATGATGCAAATAATCTGGGCGTTGCTGCAAGCGTTACTGCTAATCCTGTTGGCGCCATTGCTGCAAGGAATGATTAAAAAAGTGAAAGCACGCCTGCAAAACCGGCTTGGTCCGC
>JBGSKE010000191.1:0-8179 GCA_041741355.1 Negativicutes bacterium
TTGACCGAGGGAATCAACAACTTCAACAATAGTCTGTTCTCCCGCGCCAATGACAATAACATCGGCGCCAAATGAGTCAAGAAAAAACTCAGGCTCAGGCGAAACCAAATGCCCGCCTAAAATAAAATAGGGTCTATTGGGAACTGCATTAATTGCCTTGGCAATCTTCCCAATTTTTTGATATTGATAATAACCACCACAAGCGCCAACACCAACAACGTCGAAAGAGTTCTCAGTCAAATACAACTGCAAGTGGCTCTCTGGCCAATGATACACATCTTGGTTATAAATCAATACCTCATGCCCGGCTTTGCGTAAACTTGCCGCCAAATATGCAAGACCTAACGGAAAAGAAGAAACATAGGAATCATTGTCATACGCAATCAATAAAACTTTCATACTTACCTCCAATATCAATTTAACGCGGATAATATCTTTGAACGTATAGCGTCATAGGTGGGCCTTTCTTTAGAATAATTGATAAAGAACTGACGCATTTCTTTCGAATCATCGAAATATTGCCTTTCATCATAACTCAGAAAAGCATCGAGCCTTTTAGTAAAAAGCGCATAGTCATACTCATGAAAACTCCATTCATTTCCAACTGGCGAAGTCCATTTTGTATCGCCGGAAAAATTACAAAAAAGCACCTTCTTTCCCCAGGCAAACGCTTCGTGCCCTGCCGTAGACGTTACCACTAACGTCAATTCACTTGCATCCATCATGTAGTATGTAGACAATCCCCCTGGAACATTGCGTACAATGTCTACATCTGTCCCAAACATTTCACAATAATGTTGATATTCAATTTCCTCATCGCTCCGCATGGCTATGACCAAAGATAATTGATTCTGTTGAACATAACGCTTAATGAAATCTTCCAGTCTTTCAACTGCCAACCGTAACGAGGGATCCGTACTATCTTCTTGCATAACAGACGATACCCACTGTGAAACCACGCATATGTCGTATTTTCCCCTGGATGGCTCTTGCGGTTTGTTATGAAACAAATACCATGATCCCAATATTGATCCTACCGGGAAAAAATTTTTTATCGCGTGATTATAGCTATTGTACAACGCTATATCATGCTCACCATAACAAAATAAATTATCCATAACTATTCGACTTCTTTTGTCTGGATAGTGAGGTAAAAAAGGTGGTTTGAGCAACCATGACCATCTAATCCCATTTTGAATAAAAAACCATTTTGCTTTTTGATATAGTTGTCCGACTAATTGAAAATCACCACAATTATCAATATATGAAACCACAATATGAGGTTTTACACATGAAATAACACCAAGATAATACAATGCAACCCAATATATCTTTATCCGCCCGCTTTGCAGATGCAGTGCTTTATTAAAGTTCGCCACCATCGCTAATAGAATCCTTGGTGAAACATAAACCGTCCGTGTAATACATGGCAATACCGTAGAATCTCGATCTTGCAGAATCATATTTCTAATATATGTGCTTCCCTCTTCATCCAGAATTAATATTTTCGAACGACGAGGTGCGCCAAGTCGGATGTTCTTCAGTAAACCCAAGACCCGAAATAGTTTTTTCAACATAACCTTTTCGCTCTTTTTTCTAGCATATTGTTAGGATTAAATCGCAAATTTCCCTAACAACGCCCGTACCACCCCGCGCATGGCATACTATTGTCGCTTTTTTTCGAACCGATTCCACTGCGTCCATTGGGCATGCAGATACGCCGGCAATGTTTATCGCCGGTAAATCGTTCACATCATCTCCGACGTAGAGGATCTCAGACAGTTTAACTCCTGCCTGCGCTGCCATCTGCCGGAGCGCAAAGTCCTTGTCCTGAGCCCCCATCATGAGATGATCCACTTTGAGTTTTTTCGCGCGCCGCTGTACGAGCTGGACATTTTCCGAAGTGATAATCCCGATTTTAAAGCCTGCCTCGCGGATCAAATCCAGTCCCTTGCCGTCCCTGGTGCAGAATTTCTTTATCTCATCACCGTTCTCCGTATAATACATGCCGGAATCAGTCAAAACGCCATCCACATCTGTCACCAGCATCCGAATATCCTTCATGAGGCCTATTTTTTTTGCCTTTTCACGGTCAATCAATATTTGCTCGGTAATCAACCAGTCGATGGGTTCATCCAAGTCGATATAGGTTTCTTCCGGCATCTCATGAAAATCGATCTTGCCAGAAATTCGGCAACCGGATTCGAGAATCCGGGCTCGCTGGGAAATATAAAAAGCGC
Source organism: Negativicutes bacterium (assembly GCA_041741355.1). Lineage (GTDB taxonomy): Bacteria > Bacillota > Negativicutes > UBA1444 > UBA1444 > UBA1444. Next base: position 2,241 of record JBGSKE010000191.1, read on the forward strand.
CGTTTTCCATCAGGTATCCCGGGAAATCCTGCCGACGGGGACGACAAACCGGTTCATAGTTCGTAGGGCAGGCGCCGCCTTGCTCCAGTTCACGCCAGATAAAATGTTTCTGGCGGACCAAGGACAGCAGCGAATCGCAACGCCCTTCACCATATTTTTTCCAAGCCTGGGCCAAATCGTCCGCAGTCAATAACGGCGATGTCGCCTGAATGAAAACGACCTGTTCGAAGTCATAAGCACTGCAAAATTCAAGCAATGCCGACTCCGATGATGCCTCATCCGTACAAGTGGCCGGACTTCGCCCGATAACAGACACTTTTTCTCGTCCCAACGCATTGACGCAGGCAGCGATTTCATCCGAATCCGTCGCTACATAAACATGGTCGATCGCATCACAATCCAGTGCGGCTTCGATGTTCCAATGCACCAAGGGCTTTCCCGCAATATTCCTAATATTTTTCAACGGGATGGATTTGCTGCCACCCCGAACAGGGATAAACGCAACCTTATTATGCTGAGCAGTTTTCACAAACACACTTCCTTTTTACCAGGCGGTCCAGCCACCGTCTGCCATCAAGATTTGCCCTGTAATGTATTTTGATGCGTCGGTGATCAGAAACAACATGGGTCCGATGATATCATCCGGTTTTGCCATCCGTCCCAGCGGGGTTTGCGCAATGTACCGCGCATGAAACTCCGGATGTTGGTGCGAATCATCCTGCACGCCGCCAGGACATAAACAGTTGACCCGAATATTGTTTGCGGCCAGATAGGTCGCCAGATAACGGGTAAAATTGTGAATTCCACCTTTGATCATCGCATAAGCAGCCGGTGAGGTCATGCCTGTGCCCTGATAAATATCAAAATGTGGACCCACTGCGCCGTAAATGGAACCCATATTCAGAATGACTCCCGTGTTTTTTTCTTTCATGTACCGGCTAGCTTCCTGACAACATAGGAAATAACCGCCGGCATGGTCACAAAGATTCTTGTACAGGGAATCCACCGGAACATCTTCAAATACCGTCAACCAATCTTGGGTCCGCGGCCAGGCATTATTGATCAAAATATCGATCCGGCCAAACTGTTGTTGTACTTCAGCGAAAAATCCGCTGATCGATGCAGAATCAGCGATGTCCAAGGGGATCGCCTGCGGTTTTTTGACTCCGTCCGCATAATCGATTTTTTCGATCATGCGCGTCAACTTATCCGTATCACGAACCCCAACGACCAGTTGCCCACCAGTCTGCGGCAATACTTCGAGAGCCGTAGACCCGATTAGGCCGCTGCCGCCGGTCAGCACGATCACTTTATCCTGCAGGTTCCAGAGCGATTCCAGCTTCATACCACCAACGACCCCACCAATTTCATATCGCACTGTTCTGTGCACTTGATTCCGCAGGGTAAATCGAAATGATTCCGGCGGAACTGTCGATACTTCTCGCCGTTCCAGATATCACGCATCGATTCGAGGTTGGCATCGCCCAAAATGATTTCGTTATTGAAGTCTTCCACGCACATCGCACATTCACCATTGGACTTTACAGTCATCGAACTCCAGGGGAACTGACAGAACTCTCGCCAGTGGATGGACTGCGTTTCATGTTTTGCATCCTGGTACCACTGCTGATCCTGGCTCTTGAGGTACAGATAGACATCCTTGCCGGCAAAAGCTTCCCGCAATCTTTCAAACTCCTCTGCCTGATCGCGCCGATTCAGGTTGAGCATGGTGATTACGATTACAGTGCCATAATTATTGGCAGCCTTAATTTCCAGCAGTTTGCATATTTTATCGTAAGCTTCGGTAAAATTGGAGGCCTGGCCGCGAACTTTCTTGTGAACCAAATCATCCGTGCTCTCAATCGAATATTTGATGTAGCCCAGCCCATTTTCAAACATTTCCACACTACGGTCCAAATCAATGTTAGCCGGATTGCAGCTGAAATAAGAGGGAATTCCCCGTTCACTCATCAAACGGACCCGGGCCGGCATATCGCGGTCCAGCAACGGATCGCCATAGCCATGCAGCACAATGACTTTGGGAATGATGTGAAGGAAAAAGTGGTTTTCACTCATGTCATCCCGCCGGATTCCATAGCTTTTTTCGACAAATTCCGTCCATTCGTTCCACTCGGCTGCCGTATAGGGTCGCAGTTGATCAATGATTTTCGTAAACAGCGGCAGCGAAATCGTATCGATCGAACGAGTCATCATCGTGGTTCGCGGACACATTTCGCAGCGCATATTGCAGGCATTCGTCGTTTCAATATTATAGACCACCGGCTCCTGGCGTCGATACTCTTCAAGCAAACTCCATACCGCTTCCTGGTCGTGCAGCTCGCCTTGCATTATGCGCTGTTTCAGATCAAAAACTTTCCGATAAAAATGGATATCAATCACAATTTATCCCTCCCTTAAAATACAAAACAAGGTGTCTGTCTGCCAATGGGTGGCCAAAGATTCGACATAATTCCGGTCACATTCAGTGGAGAACAAATCCCGGTATTTTCCTTGTCCACCTGGCACGCCGCGGGTCATCCAATGAACATGATTGGAAAAGTCGTAACGCTGAAGCGGCATTATTTCGGCAGACCATCCAGCCTGTTGGCAAACATATGCCAAACTTTTTCGGTTAAAATACCACAGATGAGCCGTCTGATAATAGAAATCGCTAAACGGCTTCAATTGGTATGTCTTCAACAGAACATCATCCCGATTTGGCACTTCCAGATATATGGCGCCGTTTTTCTTAAGCAATGGACGCAATTCAGCCAAAAAAGCGATGGGGTCTCTGATGTGTTCCAGAACGTGAAACAAAAATATTTTATCAAAAGGGGCAGCAAAATCGCGGATGTCCTTACGAACAGAAAACCCTTTGGATTGGGCGAACTTTGCGTTGGGAGTATCCCACTCGGTTCCGCAAGCAGTTTTGACAAAAGGAGCAATAGCCGCCAAAAAATAGCCTGAGGCGCAGCCAATCTCGACGATTTCGTCCGTCGGCAACAGCTGCGATTGAACTCGTATTACGCGTTGCCTGGCTTCCGGCGAACTTGCTGCAAAGAATTTTTCCATTTCCTGCTGGTTGTAATAGCCGTCATTTACATATTCTTTTCTGTATTCCCCATCATAAAACGCAGCCAGTTTCTTTTCCTCGTCCATGGGATGCAAGAACTGCACATCGCAAGAATCACATTGACGTACGCGGAGTTCGGAGTTCGCCGCATGGCGGATCTCCGTATCGATCTCAGCCGTTGTTCCACTTGAGCAAAGCGGACAATTGAAGTTCATGATCAATCCCGCTCGCAAGCAGCATGATTGCGGTACTTCAGTTTATCCCGTTGAACTTGCTCAATATCGAGAATCTCCTTTGTCTTGTAAGCCAATGCCTCCTGCGTTACCAACAGGTTGCGTGCAAGTTTACGCATGCCATCCGGCTCAAGCGACGCCGCATGGTCGGTTCCTTTCCAGGTGCGGTTCAATGTAAAATGTCGCTCAAAGGTAGTCGCTCCCAAAACGTATGCCGCCACGTCAATGGCCAGACCATTGTGGTGCCCAGAAAAACCGATTTCTTTCACCCGGTTGCCATATTTCTCTTTCAATCGGGAAATCTCGAGCAGACATACATCTTTGAACGGTACAGGATAGCCGGAAGTGCAGCTGTAAACAACCAAATCCTGGTTTCGCCCTTTTTGTTCAAACAGTTTTACAATCTCTTCTTCTTCGTGATGAGTCGTCATCCCGAATGAAACATGAATTTCACCGACATAGTTTTCACAGAGCCACTCCAGCATCGGGAAGTTGTTGTTTGAAGCGGAAGGAATCTTAATAAGTTTTGGTTGCAGGGACGCGATTTCCTTGGCGGAGGTCAAATCCCATACGGAAGTTGTGTATTCCATACCAAGTGATTCACAGAGACTTTTCAGTTCTTTATGTTGCTCCAGATTGAACTCCAAGAATTCCCTATGCGCACCGTACGTTTCGCCATAAGAAAAATCCGGGTTGGGATGAGGCGCATCGTACTGCTCAGGCGTCAACAACTCCCGAACATTCCGTTTCTGAAATTTGACCACATCAACTTTGCAAAAAATAGCCGCATTTTTTACGAATTCCTTGGCGATTTCAAAATCGCCCATATGGTTGCACCCAACCTCAGCTATTACCCGGGGCCGCTTATATGCTTCCACCATGTTCTCCCCTTTCCATTTTCCGAATCTCTGCAACAATCACTTCCATCATAGTGAGCTCGTCACTGTCGCGTGAACGGATATATTTTGAAATATAGTTTGCGTATCGGTCGCGGCTCCACGTTTTATATTGAGAAACATCAAAATTGGCAGCTTGACAGTCGTCAATATTAATAAAGGGCAACGCTAATTCCCTTGCCAATGGTTCAATCCAAATGTTTCGTCCTGTTTCGGATAGTCCTTTTGTTGTAACAAACAAGAGTGGCTTATCAAACATCAATGCAAAATTTATTGAGGAACTCGAGTGTGCTATCGCCATAGAGGATTCTGCAACCAATTCCAACGTTTTGTTCTTTACAATCTGTCTATCACCGAATACCCCAGGTATCTCCTCGTAACGCGAACGAGGATGTACTGCTACGATAACTTCTAAGCCAGTTTCTGTTTCAATCGTGTCAAAAAAACGTCTCATGCTTGAGTAATAATCTGTTGCAGTAATGGGAGGGATTTTAAGCAGCTCAAAATCAACGTGATGTGTCTGGGCATCATCTAAAAAAACACATGTTCCTTTTTGCTGCGAAGAGCTCTTATTCATCAGCACTTCAGCCGCTTTACGGTAACTGACATATTTATCATAATCCACGTAATTCAAATAAAGGACTTGATCAAAACTAATCCTATATCGCTGTACAAAGTCATGCAATTCTTCGCACGCTGTGCCAAATACTCTCACGGGGAGTGGGTAAAGACAACCATTTTGGCGCAACCATTTAATCGCTTGTTGTCCGCAATATTGCAAGAGTCCAGAAAACCCCATCGATATAGCTCTATTGATTTTTCCTTTAATTATTTGAACCTTCGATTGTGGGCCTCCTGCCGTGTTCCAAAGCGGCATCCCGCCAATCACAATAACAAAATAGCGAATGTTGATCCTACGTAGTATTCGATATACTTTTTCATGACTTGGTAATATATTTGAATGTCCCATCACCCAGTCAATGAAAATAGATTGAGGTTGATACCGACTTAAAATATTCTCCAGTTCTTCATAAGAAGATATTTTATGAATATAATCGCCTTCTAATTTGTTGGCGCCGCTTTCAGACATAATCTTCTCGTCACAAAGCAGAAGTGATAAATCAATAATCTCAACCCTAAAACCTTCTTTTTTCAAGTAGTCAAATGAAAAAAGAGAAGCTTCGCGTTGGCTCATCGGCAACCATGAAAGGAATACTATAGAATCAATGTTGCAACAATACATGCTTTATTCTCCCACTGTCAATCTGGTAGACGGCATCACAATGCCGAAGCGATGTTTGCCTGTGAGCAATGGCAATTATCGTCATTTGACCACCCAACAATTCGATAGCATCCATGAATGATTTCTCTGTCTCATTGTCGAGAGCCGAAGTAGCTTCATCTAACACCAGCACTTGAGGGTTGTGGTATAAAGCCCGAGCAATACCAATACGCTGCCGTTGTCCGCCGGACAAGCAGATTCCACGTTCACCGATTTGAGTGTTCACTCCTTCGATTTGCGCGTCAATATATTCCTTAATTTGCGCAATCTCCAAAACTCGTAGCATGCGTTCAATATCAATTTCTGAATCAGGGATTCCCAAAGCCACATTATGAGCAATTGTGTCGTCGATTAAATAAATTTGTTGGGGAATATAGCCCAAATTAGCTCGCCAATCATCGACACGATTTCGGATATCGATTCCATCAACTGTAATAGAACCTTGTGTTGGTTGC
>JBGSKE010000192.1:0-9212 GCA_041741355.1 Negativicutes bacterium
CCAGCCGACCGCCGAGCAAATCATCAAACTGGTAACTGACGCTGATTTCTGCGCCGGTTGCAATCTGCTTGCCACTTTTATCAAACAAAACGACCTGATGCAAAACTGCCGAACCGAGCACCGAAAAATCCAGCGAGCCAATTTCCAGTCGTCCGTTAATGGAGGCGTTTACCTGTTTCAGAAGCAGTTCCTGCACTCCGGCCAGCACGCGAGGCGCAACCATTTTCCAGGCAATCGCCGACAAAACCAGGAGGGCGACAATCCCTCCCAGAATAATTTTATGAGTTTTGGTCATCTCATCACCCCCATAATTCTAGTGTTCGACTATTGTCTGACAAATCCTCCGCCTCGTGATTAATGACTTCGTCGCTTGACCATTCCAATTCAATTTGATAACATGATTATTAAGATAATGCCACTTGGGATCAGACTGCCGAATTCCGGCAAGTCGGGCTGACAAGCAGCAGGTTAAGCCTGTGGGACCTTACCGTAAGGTTTCACAGGCATATTTTATGTAGAAACGTTTTTCTCAGGCCAAACGCGAAAGGATTTGAACCGAGTGGATAAACTATCGATTCAAAAAGTCAAACGAGTACTGATAATAATTCTGTTTGCCAATCTAGCTGTAGCGGCGGTAAAAATCATTGCCGGCCAACTGATTCAGAGCGCCAGCCTGACAGCTGACGGCTTTCATTCTCTGACCGACGGCATTTCCAATGTGGTCGGTTTGATTGGTATTTGGTTTGCGGCCCAGCCGATCGATGAAAACCACCCGTACGGACACCGCAAATACGAATTTCTCACTGGTTTGTTCATCGGTTTCATGTTGTTATTGATCGCCGGCTTCGTCCTCTACGATGCCAGCTTAAAATTCATGCACCCAACAACCCCTGAAGTGTCTTGGTCCAGTCTCGTCGCGCTCATAGCCACACTTTGCGTCAATGTTTTCGTCTGTGTGTACGAATATCAGCAGGGCAAAAAACTCGGTAGTGCGATTCTGATCGCCGATTCGCTGCACACCCGCAGCGATGTCTATGTTTCGCTTAGCGTTCTGCTTACACTAGTGGGCATACAAAACGGCCTGCCGCCGATTATCGACCCGATCGCTTCTCTGGTTGTTGTCGGCTTCATTATCAAAGCCGCCATACAAATCATCCGCTCCACCAGTGATGTTTTGGTCGATGCCGCAGTGGCCGACAGCGAAGTGATCCGCGATATCACCCTGGGATTCTCAGATGTTCGCGGCGTTCATGACATCCGGAGTCGCGGAACCGATCAGGACCTTTATATCGACATGCATGTTTTGCTTGAGCCGGAAATGGGTATTGCCGCATCCCATGAACTTTGCCACGCCGTCGAAAAAAGAATATGCCAGGAACTGAAAGTCCGCGCCCGAGTAATGATTCACATAGAACCCTATGAGTCCGGCGAATCCGCTACACCCAAATTAACCGTTTGACAAAACACCGATGCTGTTGCTATAATTTTTTTAGTTGAATAGGCGATACGGAACTGACGGATTAAGTGGAGTTCACCACGTGGACCGTATCGGAATGCAAGTCGACCGTCTGGGCAGTGTATTTTGTCCAGACGGTTTTTTTGTGCAACTGAATCAGGTTAATACGGAACTGGCGGATTAAGTGGAGCGCACCACGTGGACCGTATTAAGGAAAAATGTCGACCGCCTGGGCAAAAATTCTGCCCAGGCGGTTTTTTCTATTTCTTTCCTGTTTTCTCTTGATTCTTGCAACCAACAAAATAAAGGAGCGTGTACCCATGATGAAAAACCGTTGGCTTATTGCCGGATCCGCCGTAGGTATCCATATCTGCATCGGCAGCGTCTATGCCTGGAGTGTGCTGAGCAAACCATTAATGCACGAATTTGGTGTAAGTTTGCAGGAAATCCAATGGACTTTCTCCTTGGCGATCCTATTCTTGGGGTTGTCGGCTGCATTTATGGGTGGCTATGTGGAAAAACTTGGCCCGCGCAAATCCGGCCTGCTTTCCAGCCTGTTTTTTTGCACCGGGTTGCTTGGCGCCAGCCTGGCGGTCAGTCTAAAAAGCCTGCCACTACTGTATCTGTTTTATGGCGTCGTTGGCGGAATCGGCCTGGGAGTCGGCTATATCGCGCCTGTATCAACCCTGGTGAAATGGTTTCCTGAAAAACGCGGCTTCGCCACTGGCATTGCCATTATGGGATTTGGCCTGGCCAGCCTGATCGCCGGTCCGCTAATCCAGTTCCTGTTGCAACGCTACGGGTTACCTGCCACCTTTCAAATCCTCGCCCTTGGCTATTTATTAATTATGATTCCCTCTTCCCTGTATCTGGCCCCGCCGCTCAGCACCCCGGCGCCACGCATGAACGAACAACGCTGCCCGATCACCGGCGCCGTACAAGTCACTGCCAACGCCGCCTTAAAAACCTGGCAGTTCTGGACACTGTGGTGGATGTTATTTACCAACATCACCTGCGGTATCGGCTTGCTCAGCGTCGCATCGCCGATGGCGCAAGAAACGGTTAATATGTCGCCGCTGGCCGCTGCTGCCATGGTAGGCGGAATCGGTCTGATCAATGGAGTCGGTCGTTTGTTTTGGGCCTCGATCTCCGATTACCTTGGCCGGATTAACACCTATATCGTTTTTTTCATCTTGCAAGGGTTCGCGTTTTTCGGGCTTGCCAGAACATCGGATAGTATCGCTTTTCAATTTCTTGTCTATCTGATTATCTCCTGCTATGGCGGCGGTTTCTCGACAGTGCCCGCCTTCCTCAGCGACCTGTTTGGCGCTGGAGAACTCAGTGCAGTTCATGGAAAAATACTAACAGCCTGGGCGGCGGCAGGAGTCGTCGGCCCGCTCTTTGTTGCCTGGATCAAAGATTCGACGCAAAGCTACCACGCCACATCACTCTTTTTCTCCGGCTGTTTTGCCTTTTCGCTGATGATTTCAATTTTCATGAAATATAAACAACAAAAAGTTGCGTCCCTGCGGTCCTGCACGCAGGCAGAATGACTGGCAGTTCGGATAAATTTTCACAAATGACTTGACAGGGAAACCTGCTTCGCGTATTATTCAAATGAGAAATTTTTTCATTTGAAGGGAAGTGCTCCATGAAAAAGACCCTTGCCGCCATCGCAGCCGGCCTTCTACTGTCGACCGCAGCGCTGGCAAGCGCCGCTCCGCTAGAAATCAGCGGCGCAGCGACCATAAAGTATCAGTCGGAGACAGCGGATCAGTCGCCGTCTCAGTCGGGAACGATGACCACCCTCACGTTGCGCGGTGAACAACCAATCGGACGCAACCTGTCCGTCTACGCTCGACTGGCTGCGCAATACGCGAGCAATCCGTTGTTGGCCGATTACGATCTCGGCATCCATGGCGCGGATACCAAGTTTGTCGCCAGCATCGATCAATTCGGAATTTTGTACAAACCCAAGAATTTTTCGTTTAACCTGGGTCGCCAGGAAGCGCTCATTGGTAAAACAGCTTTATTGTACAGCCGCTCCGAAACCAATGTCGGCTACGGAACCTTTGTCGACGGGCTGTCATTTGCGGGAACGGTCGGCCAGGTTGAATTGTCAGGTATCGCCGCCCGCGAAAACAATTTGGCGCTGGCCAACAACAGTTTGTATGCCCTGCGAGCTGGTTACAATCTTTCCAAAACCACCAATGCAGGCTTCACTTGGGCGAATTATCGGGTTCAGGACGGCGACACGACGAATCATTGGGCGATTGACGCCAGCACAACCTGGGGCAAGAGTTCCTTCACCGGCGAGTATGCCCAATCCAGTGCTAGCCAGGAAAACAAAGCCTACGCTCTCAGTGTGAATTATGACTTCAATGGCAAAACCGCCCTCTATCTAACCCTCTTTCGAGTTGAAGCCAATGCTGACATGGGCGGTCAAAGCGATTTCGACAATAACAACCGGGGTTTTTATTATGGCCTGACTCACGCCTTCAGCGACAAGCTGTCATTGGAAGTAATTTATAAAGATCAGGCCCTGCTCCGTGACGATAGCAAAAACAGCAAGCTCGAAATATGGTTAAAGAATAAGTTCTAGACGTGCAACCGCTGCTGCAATCGCAATATTTTATAAACCCTTCCTTCTTAATTCAGCATTTTTGCGCTGCGCCTTCCAAGGCGTAGCGTTTTTTTCATGCAGCTTTCGCCGCAACATTTCTCCTGCTGAAGTAGGATTTCTTTGCCCCGACAGGGAATAACCTATATCAATAAGCAACGTATAAGACCAGGAGGTACGCGAAGCATGTCAAAGCATCCACTTGCCGGAAAAACAGCGCCCCAATCGATTCTGGTCAATGTGCCACGCCTGATCTCCGCCTATTATAGCAACCAACCTGACCCGGACGAACCTTCGCAGCTTGTTTCGTTTGGCACTTCCGGACACAGAGGATCGTCTTTCCAGCACAGTTTCAATGAAAACCATATTCTGGCCATCACCCAGGCGATCTGCGATTACCGTAAGTCCGCGTCAATCAACGGCCCTTTGTTTCTCGGCTTTGATACACACGCACTGTCCGAGCCGGCCTTTATTTCCGCGCTGGAAGTGTTGGCCGCCAACCAGGTGGAGACGATTATTGCCCGGGAAATGAATTATACCCCGACTCCAGGGATTTCCTACGCCATCCTTACATATAACCAGGGGCGACAAAACGGCCTGGCTGACGGAATCGTCATCACCACTTCGCACAATCCGCCTGACAGCGGCGGCATCAAATACAATCCGCCCAACGGCGGACCAGCCGATACCAACATCACGCAGCAGATCGCCGACCTGGCCAACGCGCTGATGAAGAACAACAATCGGGATGTTCGGCGTATAAGCTATAGTAAGGCCCTCCAGGCGGCCAATGTGCACGAACATGATTTCATCACGCCCTATGTCAATGACCTGGCGAACATCCTGGACATGGACCTGATTAAATCGTCCGGCCTCAAACTGGGCGCCGATGCACTCGGCGGAGCCGGGCTGGCCTATTGGCAACCGATCGCCCAGACCTACGGACTGGATATCGACCTGTTAAATGTCCAGCCTGATCCGACTTTCCGGTTCATGAGCGTCGACAGCGATGGCAAAATCCGAATGGATTGTTCCTCGCCTGATGCCATGGCCGGATTAATCGGCATGAAAGAAAAATACGACCTTGCTTTTGGCAACGACCCCGATTTTGATCGGCATGGCATTGTAACGCGCAGCGTGGGCCTGATGAATCCCAATCATTATCTGTCTGTCGCCATCGCTTATCTGTTCGCGAATCGACCGGGTTGGCGCAGCGATGCCGCAGTCGGCAAAACGCTGGTCAGTTCGTCGATGATCGACCGGGTTGCCAGCGCCTTGGGGCGCAGATTGGCGGAAGTCCCTGTGGGATTCAAATGGTTTGTCGACGGCCTGTGCGATGGCTCCTTGGGTTTTGGCGGCGAAGAAAGCGCCGGCGCTTCGTTCCTGCGAAAAGATGGGACGGTCTGGACCACCGATAAAGACGGTATTATTCTCTGCCTGCTCGCTGCGGAAATCACTGCTAAAACCGGCAAAGATCCCGGACAACATTATCAGGCGCTGACCGAAAAATATGGCGCACCGGTTTACGAGCGGATTGACGCGGCGGCAAATGCAGCCCAAAAATCAATTTTGTCTCGCCTATCACCCGAACAGGTAAGTGCGAAAGACCTGGCCGGTGAACCGATCATTGCCCGCCTGACCAAAGCACCCAGCAACAACGCCGCTATCGGCGGCTTGAAAGTCTGCACGCAAAACGGTTGGTTCGCGGCGCGGCCATCTGGCACGGAAGACGTCTACAAGATCTATGCGGAAAGCTTCAAAGGCTCAGAACACCTGAAACTAATTCAGGAAGAAGCACGCCTCATCGTCGGCGCGGCGTTCAGGCAGGCCGGCGTATAAGCGATAATTATAGGGGGTACTAATGAAACTCGCGCCCCTGCGCTTCTGGCGCACACTAATTCCAGTAGTCACCCTGCTGGCAACTGTCGCCTTGCTTAGCAAATACACTTACCCCTTGCCAAGCTACACCGAAATATTGCTGTGGTATTCCAGGCTGGATCCGTTGCTGCTATTTAGTCAGTTGCGCAGCGGTTCTGTTCCTGCTTGGGCATGGCTGCCTGTCGCAGTACTGTTATTAACGCTGCTAGCCGGACGGTTCTTTTGCGGCTGGATTTGCCCGCTGGGCGGCTTACTTGCGCTGATCAACAGTGTAAAAACCACTCGCCCCCCCGCCTGGACCAATAAACTGCTGCCGTATCGCCTCCCCTGGTTACTGTTTTTACTGACCGTAATGGTCTTGGGCAGCGGCTGGACACTGTACTTCAGTCCGTTTCATCTGTTGACCGAAGAGCTGACCCGCATCTGGCTGGCGCAAGTCCCCTGGGTACTGTTGATGGTCATTCTAAGCGGATTGATACTCTTCCCCCGCTTCTGGTGCGTCTATATCTGTCCGACCGGTCTGCTGTTCAGTTTCGTTTCCCGCTGGCGTCTATTCCGGGCCAAACCGCCACAGTCCTGTATTCATTGCGGTCTCTGTGAAAGGATTTGCCCCACTGCAGCCGCTGTTCCCGATCAAGCGATGACCACAGCCGACTGCCTGCTATGCGGACGTTGCAGCGAAAAATGCCCGGCCGGCTTGTTTGATTTTGTGCGGAACAGCCAATCTACAGCAGCCCGTCCTAACGGCGACTGCGCGTTTACCCGGCGCGAAGTTTTGCGCGCTGGCGCTGCTTTAGCTGTTGCCGGAGCCGCCGCACCGCTGCTTTTACAGACAAGCGACGCCAATCCGCTAAGGCCGCCCGGCGCTTTGGCAGAGGCAGAATTTCTGTCTCGCTGCAGTCGCTGCGGTCGTTGTATCAAAGTTTGTCCCAGCAAATGCATCCGGCCAATGCCGCTGGGCACCGGCCCGGCCCTATTTCTCACCCCCTATATCGTAGCCCGCGAAGCCCGCTGCGAACTGACGCAACATTGCCAGCAGGTATGTCCGACCGGCGCTATCGGTCACCTGCCGATCGAAAAAGTCGTAATGGGGTTGGCCGAAATCGACCATTCGCGCTGCCTGGGTTGGTCCCAAGGGAAACTGTGCCTGCTTTGCCAGGAGCAATGCCCCCGGCACGCCATAGAATCGCCTGATAAAATTCGACCGCGCGTTATCGCCGATCTTTGTGTCGGTTGCGGCGCCTGTGAAAATGGTTGCCCGGTAGAATCCGCCGCCATCGTTGTCAAACCGCAACCAAATCGTCGCAGATAAAAACTATTTTTCTACAAACTTCATTCGCGCTTCTACGCGTTTCCTCACGAAAAAATCTTTTCGCAAGCATCATTTGACAAGACCGCTCATTCCATGTATGATAATAAGGATTGTTTCCCTTTACGATGATTTGAACCAACGATGTTAAAGAGCAAAACTCCACCCCGGATTTCTCTTGATTCTCGTATTCTCAAATGGTATTGGTAGCAGTCCGACGGTAATGCGGCTGATGACGTTGTGGAACGTCATAATTACCAATTTTGAAATACGGGAGGAAGAAAACGATGGAACAAAGACTTCAACATCTAGTTCGACGCTTGGCCTTTATCGGCTATCGTCCGCACGAGATCAATCATATCGTCAAGTCGTCGACCAGTGACAAAACTGCACTTGTCGGACAACTGGAACGTTATGAACAACTCGGTTTGCAATATCTGCACAATTACAGTCAGTAAGCAACCACAAAAGAGGGTGTCGTAAATGACACTCTCTTTTTTTGTTGTATCTTTGATTATTTTTCCTATATGATATAATACAACCTGTCAAATAAACGATAATTTTTTGCACAATGATAGACTGAGGACAAAACTCAACAACTTAGGAGGGGTTAATTTTAATGTTGGTACACGATCTCGTTTTTCAGGGGAACCCTGCCGATGTGGCGTTTCGCACTAGCCAGCCGATTACCTATGAACGGTTACAACAGGAATATCTAAACTATCGCAATTATTTTCACCAGCAGGGAATCCGGTCCGGTCAAAATGTGGGTTTATTCTCGCGCAATTCCGCCGAATATGTCTACTGCTACATGGCATTATCCAGCCTCGGCGCCGTGGTTGTCCCGCTGAACTTTCAGCTGACCAGTCGCGAGATTGCCTATATCGTTAAAGATTCCGAGATGACCCATCTTGTTTCGATGGAAACGTTGGATCTGTCCGCCGAGCTGGCCCATCACGGCTACGAAAGCGAAGTGCAACAACTGATTATCGCGGACTTTGCCGCCGCGATTGCCGATAAAGCCTTAGAACCAGGGCCGGTTCCAACAACAATCACTGTCGATACGCCTTGCGTCATCATCTATACGTCCGGCACAACCGGCAATCCCAAAGGCGCCATCCTGACCCACGGCAACCTGATCAGCAATGTCAAAGCGTTCGGGGCTGCATTGCCGCCCACGACCGCCGCCGATAACATCCTATGCGTTCTGCCGATGTACCACTGTTTCGCCTGGACCTGCGCCGTATTGTTCCCGCTTAGCGTCGGCGCTTCGATCACGGTTCTCGAAGCCTTTTCGCCGAAGGAAACCATTGCCGCCATCAAGGAAAACCAAGTTACAGTCGTGTTTGGCGTACCGCCGATTTACAACTATCTGAGCCGCATCGGCGAAGCCGCCGATTTGCAGAGCGTTCGCATCTTCGTCTCCGGCGGCGCCGCCCTACCGCAAAAAGTCGCCGCCCAGTTCCAACAAAAATACGGCGTGTCGATTCTGGAAGGCTATGGACTGTCCGAAGCCTCACCCGTTGTAGCCCTCAACCCGAACAACAAAACCAAATTCTGTTCCATCGGGCGCGCTCTGCCCGGACTTAATGTCCGCGTGGTAAACGCCCGAGGCGAAGCATTGCCGCCGGGTGAGGTCGGCGAACTGACCGTGCAGGGCCCCAGTGTAATGCAGGGTTACTATAACCTGCCGCTGGAAACCTCTCGGGCACTGCGCAACGGCTGGCTACACACCGGAGACATCGCCTATCAGGATATTGAAGGTTACTTTTTCATCGTGGATCGGCTCAAAGATATGATCATCATCAACGGTGAAAATGTTTACCCCCGTGAAATCGAAGAATTGCTCTATGCGATCCCCGGAGTCGTCGAGGCCGCTGTAATTGGCAAGCCGGACACACTGCGCGGCGAAGCTGTCTGCGCTTATATCGCCCTCGAAGAAGGCGTTG
>JBGSKE010000193.1:0-5971 GCA_041741355.1 Negativicutes bacterium
AGCGCCAACAAATGCATTCAGGGCGTGCCCGGTTTTTGTTTCGTGCTGGCCAAACGCTATAAATTGTTGGCATGTGAAGACAATGCCCGCAGTTTGTCGCTGGACTTGTTCGACCAATGGAAACAGATGGATAAAGAAGGCAAATGGCGCTTTACTTCGCCGACGCATGTTGTGGCTGCCTTTGCCCAAGCGTTGGACGAGTTGTTTGCTGAAGGCGGAGTTCCGGCGCGGCAGGCGCGTTATCGACAGAATAATCAGTTGCTGCGAAACTGTTTGCAGCAACTCGGCTATTCCGCCTATGTTGATGAAGCGGTTCAGTCGCCGATCATCACCACGTTTCTGTTTCCTGAAGTGGATTTTGATTTTGCCGATTTTTACCACTATGTCAAAGCGCGGGGGTTTGTTCTGTACCCTGGCAAATTGACCGACATCGATACGTTTCGGATCGGCAATATCGGCGAGATTTATGAAGCCGATATCCGGAAACTTTGCGGCATCATTGCCGAGTATCGGTAAGGAGAGCAACAGATGAATAAGATCGAAGGCTTTGTTTTTGACTGGGCAGGTACCACGGTCGATTTCGGTTGCTTCGCGCCGGTACAGGCATTTGTGCAAAGTTTTCAGGCGGCAGGCATTGAGGTGACCATGGCCGAAGCCAGAGCGCCGATGGGGTTGTTGAAACGCGACCACATCAAGGCGATGCTAGCCATGCCGCGGATAAAAGAACTATGGGAGTCGAAGCACGGCAGAGCAGCCGATGCTCACGATGTTGAAACAATCTATGCCTGTTTTGAGCCGTTACTGTTAGCGTCGTTGAAAATGTACACTGATCCACTGCCGGAGGTTGTCCAGACGGTGCAGCTGTTGCGCGATGCCGGCCTGAAAATCGGCTCGACCACCGGCTATACCGATTCGATGCTGGAAATCGTTGCTGCAGCGGCAAAACCAAAAGGTTATGCGCCGGATTTTTGGATTACACCGGATTCAACCGAAGCGTATGGGAGACCGTACCCATACATGATTTTTCGCAATATTGAAGCGTTGCGGCTAAAAGCACCGCACACAGTAATCAAAGTCGGCGATACGGTGGCGGACATTCAGGAAGGGGTAAACGCGGCTGTCTGGTCGGTGGGGGTGGCGATCGGCAGCTCACAGATGGGATTGGGGCTGGGCGAGTACCAGCTGTTGCCTGAAACCGAAAAGCAAAAAGCGGTATTGGAGACGGAGAGCGCCTTTTTGTCAGCCGGCGCCGATTTTACGATCACATCGATGAAAGAACTGCCGGACCTGGTGGAAACGATCAATGATTTGCTGCAACAAGGGAGAAAACCCGGTGTCAAGTAGCGCCGGCTTAAATCGCGAGGGCGACCTGAACACAAGCAGCCAGCGGCAAGAATGGATTCAGCAATTGGCTGCAAAGACCCGCGCCGGGTTACAGGCTGATGCGGCGGTCTTTATGAAACAGGCGCTGTCGACGCCTTGCATGAATCAGCTGATTGATGCGGATGGTTGCTATCTGACAGATCAGAGCGGCAAACACTACTTGGATTTCCACGGCAACAGCGTGCATCAGATTGGCTATAAAAATCCCTATGTGATTGAAGCAGTCAGGGGGCAGTTGGCGGAATTGCCGTTTATCCCACGTCGCTATACGGCAGATGTTGCAGTGCAAGCGGCCCGAATGTTGATTGATAAAACGACATCCGGCGACTATGTGGCTTTGTTTACTCCTTCGGGTGCCGCGGCGATCGGGATTGCCCTGAAAATCGCCCGCAAAGCAACCGGCAAACACAAAGTGATTTCCTTATGGGAGTCGTTTCATGGCGCCGGCTTGGATTCGATTTCTGTTGGTGGCGAATATGCCTTCAATAAAGACATGGGGCCTTTACTGCCCGGCTGTATCAAAACGATTCCCTATAATGCCTACCGCAATCTCGTTCACAGTAATTGCCCGGAGCGAGTCGCCGAGTTTTGCCTTGACCATCTGGAATACATCATCGCCAACGAGGGTGACATCGGGGCGATTCTGTTAGAACCGATCCGGGCGACGGACACTCATATTCCGCCGCAAACTTATTTCGAACGACTGCGCGCTATTTGCGATCAAAATGGCATTTTATTAATTTTCGATGAAATTCCCACTGCACTGGGCCGTAGCGGCGAGTTTTACGTCCACCAAAATTTTGGCGTCGAACCGGATATTCTGGTGCTGGGCAAAGGGCTGGGCGGCGCGCTGATCCCGCAGGCGGCAGTGCTGACCAGAACAAAGCATGATGTTGCGCAGGAACTGTCGTTGGGGCACTATACCCATGAAAAACCGGCCGCAGGCTGTGCGGCCATTTGTGCAACGATTCGTTATATCGAAGCGATGGATCTGCTGGCAAATTGTCGACACCAGTCTGTTTACGCCAAACAGTGTGCGGCGGCTATTTATGAGCAGTACGAGTGTGTTGGCGATGTACGGATTATCGGCCTGCTGATTACATTTGAAATCGTGCAGGATCGCCAAAGCAAACAAAAAGACGAGGTGCTGGCGGAAAAAATATTCTACTATTGCCTGCAACACGGACTATCCTTTAAACTGTCAGCCGGCAATTGCATTACCTGGCACCCGCCGCTCGTCGTTACTCGGGCCCAGTTGGCGTTTGCCTTCACACTGCTCAAGGAAGCGATTGAACACTGCGGCAAATAAAAAAAGCCCCGATAAGGGCAATGATTATCAAAGATGCCAAAGCAGGGGGACTTGCAGTGAAACTATTTTTTAAACAAGGAACTGAGGGCGCCAAAGATTGATTGAGCGCCAAACCAAACAAGAAGAGCAGAAAAAACATAACCGGCCTCGCGGGAATACTGGGGCGGAATGAAGGGGGCGAGATGCGGAAAAATATAACCCCAGATTACAACAGAAACCAAGTATACTGCATAGCCGACTGCTGCCAGGATTGTCCACCGAAATAAAGTGCCAAGCATTTCTTCATCCCTCCTGCGCCAGTAGTATCACATTCAATCGATCGGTGGTGATTTGCCAGCGATCCCTGTCGTTAGCCTGATGCTTTCATTTTACCATTTTTCTACTATTATTTGTGGAGTAAATGTCAAAGAAAATAGTATTCACTTGGAGTTCATCTGCTGTGCTGATTGGAGCCTTGTGTCAGTGCAATATGGAGATTGTTACGGCAATGTTAACGTTGGGTTAAAACAGGCGATTTTCCATTGCGGGGTGATTAGCGATTGGCTATGATGAAAACATACCAAGCGTGACTTGAAAAAAATGATTGATAGTAAGTGGAGGGAAAGAATCGGATGAACATGAAAAAAGGATTAACGTTGGGATTATCAATTGTTATGGCGGCCACATTATTGGTTGGCTGTGGCGGCGGTAAAACGGAAGAGAAAAAGCCTGCGGCAGCTGCTACCAAAAAATTGTCAGGTGCTGTAAAAATCGACGGTTCCAGCACCGTATTCCCGATCAGCGAGGCGATGGCGGAAGAATTCCGTAAAATTCACCCGGACGTGAAAGTTACCGTTGGTGAATCTGGTACAACCGGTGGGATGAAAAAGTTTGTTCCCGGTGAGACTGATATCTCCGATGCATCCCGACCGATCAAGAAAGCAGAAGCGGATGGCCTTATAAAGCGCGGCGACGAAGCCATCGAATTCCCGATTGCTTATGATGGACTTTCGGTCGTTATCCACAAAGACAACACCTGGGCCGGCACGA
The DNA here is from genome assembly GCA_041741355.1 of Negativicutes bacterium. Taxonomy (GTDB): domain Bacteria; phylum Bacillota; class Negativicutes; order UBA1444; family UBA1444; genus UBA1444. The sequence continues at coordinate 3,722 of JBGSKE010000193.1, forward strand.
TGACGGTAGCGGAACTGAAAAAACTGTGGGAACCGAAAAGCACCGTAAAAAAATGGAGCGAAATCCGCGCTGGATGGCCGGATCAACCGATCAAACTGTATGGACCGGGAACTGCTTCGGGAACCTTCGAGTATTTCACCGAAGTGATCGTCGGCAAGTCAAAGTCCAGCCGTGCTGACTTTACCGCCAGCGAAGACGACAACGTTTTGGTCAAAGGTGTGGCCGGCGACAAAAATGCACTGGGGTATTTCGGTTATGTTTACTTCCTGCACAACAAAGACAAAATGAAAGTCGTTTCGATTGATGCCGGTAAAGGCGGCGTGGCTCCTTCCGAACAGACGATTAAAGACGGAACTTACAAACCGCTTTCCCGACCGATCTTCATCTATGTGAGCAAAAAAGCCCTGGCGCGTCCGGAAGTCAAAGAATTCGTCACGTTCTACCTGAAAAATGCTTCGAAATTGATTCCCCAGGTCGGCTATGTGCCTTATGCAGAAACCCACTATCAGGAACTGCTGAAGAAAATTCAGTAATTGAACGTTCTTAGGAAGCCAGGCGAGACAAACACTGTGAAGCATGAAGGTGGCGGTCCCCGAAGTTTGCGGCGACCGCCGCCTTTCCCCCTGTTTTGCTCATTGCTGCGCTTGTAGCTATTATGACCCGAGAGGAGCCGAAAAAACTGTGATAAGTTTTTCCTATGATAAATATCGCCGGCTGCAAGACCGGCTGATACCGGTAGGTCTGTTTACATGCGCACTGCTGTCGGTATTGACGACCTTGTTTATCGTCGGCATTCTGGCAGTCGAGGCGATCAGCTTTTTTAGTGAAGTCTCAATCTGGGAATTTGTCACAGGCACTACCTGGACGCCGCTGTTTGATCCGGCGCACTGGGGGATATTGCCGCTTGTGGCCGGTACGTTGATGGTCGGTATTGGTGCGGCATTGTTCGCCATTCCATTGGGATTGGGTAGCGCCATCTATTTGAGTGAATATGCAAACAAACGAACGCGGATCATTGTCAAGCCGATTTTAGAGATTTTGGCAGGCGTACCGACGATTGTTTACGGATATTTTTCTTTGGTTTTCATTACACCAGTGCTGCAACTGATTATTCCGTCCACCCAGGTGTTCAACGCTCTGAGTGCCAGTATTGCTGTCGGCATCATGATTACGCCGATGATTTCGTCGCTAAGCGAAGAAGCGTTGCTGGCTGTGCCCAATTCGATGCGGGAAGGCGCTTACGCGCTGGGTGCAACGAAACTGGAGGCAACGCATCAAGTGGTGATTCCCTATGCTTTGTCCGGGATTATCGCTTCGATTGTGTTGGCAGTGTCCCGTGCCTTGGGGGAAACGATGATTGTCACGGTCGCCGCCGGCGCAACGCCCAGTTTGAGTATGAATTATCTGGAAAGCATTCAGACGATGACCGCTTATATAGTGCAGGTCTCTATGGGCGATACGCCGATGGGCAGCGAGGAATATCAGTCGATTTTTGCGGTCGGCATTACTCTGTTCCTTTTTACTTTGGTGATGAACCTCGCCGCGATTGCCATTACCAAACGCTTCAAAATAGGAGAATGATTTATGTTGGTGAATAGCAGGGAACACAACATCTACCAGTGGCGGAAACTGAAAAACACGTTGTTCAAGGGGCTGTTTTTTTCGGCAATCGTCATTTCGCTTGCGGCATTGGCTGCATTGCTGGGCGGGATTCTTATGAAAGGATTGCCCTTTTTGACATTGGACTTTCTGTCCAGCTACCCATCGCGATTTGCCGCAAAAGCCGGTATCCTGTCCTCGTTGGCCGGAACATTTGCTTTTATTATGATTACAGGTCCGACCGCGTTTGTTGTTGGTGTTCTGACCGCCGTATATCTGGAGGAATATGCGAAGAAGAACTGGTTCACCAATCTGTTGCAACTCAATATTGCCAATCTCGCCGGAGTTCCTTCCATCGTCTATGGGATGCTGGGCATGGTCATTTTTGTCCGGGGTCTTGGTTTGGGCCGCAGTGTGTTGGCAGGGGCGTTGACAATGACGCTGTTGATATTGCCGGTCATCGTTGTGGCGACGCAGGAGGCGATCAAGGCGGTGCCTGTAGCTTTGCGGCATGCATCTTATGCGCTGGGAGGCACGACTACCCAGACCGTATTTCGGGTGGTTTTGCCTGTGGCGATGCCGGGGATTCTGACCGGTACGATTCTGGCGGTATCGCGGGCGCTCGGCGAGACAGCGCCGCTGATCACGATC
>JBGSKE010000194.1:0-4831 GCA_041741355.1 Negativicutes bacterium
GCGAAATACTTCACCGCCGGAGACCAGAATCGGCCAACCGGTACGACGGTGCAACGCATAAGCGCCGATCAAGCGTTGCGCCGGCACATCGCCAACCTGCCCCCGCCAGCCTTCCGGCATCGGCACATCCGCCATCGTTCCGCCACCCAGCAGCACAATCAAATCTCCCTCCACTTTCTGCGGTAAAGCATGTTTGTATTCCAAAGACCGCAGCAACGCTTCGGGTAACGGCTGGATCGACGACAAATAGAACAGCACGGCGATGGTTATCGCCAGCCAGGCTTGATTGCGCGCCTTGCACCATAACCGCCAACTCAGCCAGAGTAATAAAAGGACAAAAATGGCCGGCGGCAACAGCCATGTATAAATATATTTAAACACATAGATCATGGCCAACGCCCCCTGTTTTTAACCGTATCACGAATTTCATCCGTATTTATTCAATTCGGTATGAAAAAAAACAAATCCTGCCAATCTTCAAACAGGATTTGCGTAATACACCGATTTAATTCCGGGCAAATAGCTTTCAAAACACCGGGTACCGTATCCGACAGTCGGCTATCCCGTCAGCACTCGCCTCAAAAATGCATTTTGGGTTTTCCGGGTCCGTTAAAAAAGCATGGTCTACACAAAGGTTCTTGCAATATGGCTCAATACCAGATTACCTTAGGTTCGTCCATATTGCATCAATTATTGGGGGGGATGAGGCGCCGGCTCCGGCATGAAACCGATGCTTGAATCCATTCTGAATCAAGCACTTCAGGCCCAATCTACTGAATGTTGCCCCGGGCTCTACGAGCGAAGGGATGAAAGACAGGATTTTCGCAATGGTTTTATCCAAGACCTGGCAAACCTGGATCGTACTCCCGGAGCTTCAGATTAGCCGTTTAGGAAGCGGCAAGGTTTCAACAGAGATGTTCGTTCGCTATCAACGCAGCGAAAAAGCGTTAATGTTGTCGTTGCTAGAAATGGTGATTCATTTTTGATATTTCCTTCATAATTTTACTTCGTTTCGATTACCGTTTGTTGCTGCCATTCTTCGATAAATTGGACAGTGGGCAACCCCAGCTCGCAGGCGAACATTGATCCTTAACGGCTCATAGCCTCCCTTTAAATATCATTTTGTATTTATGCAACAAACAAGTTTATTTTACGCTTGGTTTTCAATTACAAGCGGGCAAAAAGCAAAAATAGATCGACGCTGGTTTCGGCTGGTAACGGGAGACGACAAGAGAACTCATAACCATACATAAGGCTACAATAATCAGAAAAATTATTTTTTCATCAAACGGTGTGATAAAATAATTAATTGGGGATAGTCCCCAATTAATTTTGAAAGGGGCCCTGATTTTGAACCGTAGCCTCGGCTCAGTCCTGTTGCTACTATGTGTGGGTGCGGTCCTGTTTCTGGTCGATCCGGCCAACTCCACTTTTTATACCGACGACGAATGGCTGTATATCGGTACAGCTTATGAAATGTTCACCAGAGGTGAACTATGGATTACTTACTGGCTCGGCGAACCGGCCTACTACAAGCCACCAATGGCATACTGGATGATGATGCCGTTTTTCCTGTTCGGGCAAGACCCAATCCTGCAGGGACGCCTGGCGATCGGCCTGATGTCGCTGCTGACAGTCCTTTTGACCTGGTGGATCGGTAAAAAACTTTATGGCGAGCGGCAAGGACTGCTGGCTGGTCTGCTTAGCGCTACCTCGCTTGGCTTTCTGACCTATGGACGGGTCGGCATGCTCGATATGCCTTTTACACTCTGGCTCACGCTCGCTGTGGCCTGTCTGATCCAGGCCTGGCAAAAAAAATCCGGCCGTTGGGCCGGTTTATTCTGGGCTGTCGCCGGGGCCTCGGTGCTGGTAAAAGGACCGGTATCGGCAGCCATTTTATTCTTGCTGTGCTTTTGCGTCGCTTTGTTCCACAGAGGTTGGCGGTTCCTGTTTTTCTCACCAGGTGCCTGGCTGGGGATGTTCGCCGCCACGTTATTTACCGTTGCCTGGCCAGTAGCGTTGTATTTCAAGGGCCAGTTTGAAAACTGGTACCAATTTTTTATCATCACCGAAAACCTGGGGAAATTCGGCGACCCTTCCGTATATCCCGCCGGTCAATTTTTGGCTTATGCGCTGCAGTGGCAGCTGCCCTGGACCTTGCTATTGTTGGCTGCACTGGTCGCTCTGCCGTTCCATCGCCGGGTGTTGACGTTTCCGTTCATGCTGCCGTTGCTCTGGGCGGCGGCAATCATGCTCATCTACCTGATCCCCCGTGTCCGGCTGCCCTGGTATCTACTGCCGGTCGTGCCTGCAGCCAGTCTGCTCACGGCAGCGATGTGGGCGGAATACAGTGAAAAAATCGGTTTCAAGCTTTCATTGCGGCTAACCGGATTCCTGCTATTGATTCCTGCCGCAGTTCTGTCCGTACTCGTCTGGACAGCCCCGTTCACCGTGCTGCAACGCAGCTTTTTTGTCTTGTCCTCTTTGTCGTTGTTTGTCTGCTGCGGGTTTGCCTGGCGCAATAAACTGGCGGCTTTGTCAATCGCCTTTGCCCTGTGCGTAGTCATGCTGGCCCAGGGAATCGACAGCCTGACCGACGGACGCCTGCCGCAGAGCATCGCCCGGGAACTGCGCAGCATGACCGCTCCGGCGGCTGCGGCCCGGATCGAAACAGGACGCTTGTCCCAGCAGCTTTGGTTTTTTTCCTACCACCTCGGTCGCAACGTGACCGAGGCCCGCAACGCACCGGCAATCAACCGTTTTTTGTCTGAGCAGAGCGGCCTCATCTTCATCTCCGACACTGACCTAGAGGCATTAAAAAAAGACCGGCCCGACCGGGGTGCGGCCTTGCGGGTCCTGCATAGCTGGAACTATTGGAAGGAAGTTATTTCGCCGGAGGATATTCAGGCGGCCTTGATGAAGGGGCAAATAGAACGATTAATGGAAAAAACCCATCTTATTTCTCTTGCTTACTAAACACAAATCGCGCATACAAAAAGTAATCGATGACGGCCGCACCTGCAATACCGATCGCAACATTCACGAGATAGTTAATGGTAAAAAAATAATCAAAGAGCGCAAATAAACCGATCCGGCTACCCACGCCGATGGTTAGGGAACCGGTGAACAGAAAGAATTGACGCAGCAGAGCGTATCCGTGACGCTTGGTTGCGTCTTCCCATGTCCAGGCCCGGTGCAGAAAGAAAACGACAATAGCGCCAATTCCCATCGCTGAAGCATTCGCCAGCCCTTTGAGCCAAAAGGAATGCATCTGCAACCCTTCGACCAGCAAAATCATCACCGCCAGATTTACACCGGTTCCCAAGCCCCCAGCCAGACAGAACCGGATTACACGAGGCAGTGTTCTTATCCATTGTTCCATATCAATGATGGGTCTTGAACCATTCATAGGTCAGACGCAATCCTTCCTGCAAAGAGGTTTCCGCCTGCCAGCCCAACCGGTTGATTCGACTGACATCCATCAGCTTTTGCGGCGTCCCATCGGGTTTCGCCGAATCATAAACCAAGTCGCCGGTAAAATCAACAACGTCAGCAATCTTCGCGGCCAATTCAGCGATCGTATGGTCCACACCAGTACCAATGTTCACGATACCGGCTTCATCGTATTGCCGCATCAAAAATACACAGGCCCGCGCCAAGTCGTCAACGAACAGGAACTCCCGTCTGGGCGCCCCGGTTCCCCAAAGCGTCACTGTCGATTTGTCAGCGAGTTTTGCCTCATGAAATTTGCGAATCAAGGCTGGAAGCACATGAGCGTTCTCCAGGTCAAAATTGTCGCCCGGCCCGTAGATGTTGGTCGGCATCACCGAAATGAAATTACAGCCATATTGACGGCGAAATGCGTTGCACAGCGAAATGCCGGCCAGTTTGGCCATGGCATAGGGTTCATTGGTCGGTTCCAACTCGCCGGTCATCAGGTACTCTTCCTTGATCGGCTGCGGTGCCAGTCGCGGATAGATGCAGGAGCTACCGAGAAACAACAATTTTTTCACGCCACTGCGATAGGCGGCATGGATGAGGTTCGTTTCCATCATCAGATTGTTGTAGATGAATTCGGCCGGATAGGTATTGTTAGCGTGAATTCCCCCAACTTTGGCCGCGGCCAGGAAAACATAGTCCGGGTTTTCCCGCTGAAAGAAGTCTTCGGTAGCCTGTTGGTTGATCAGGTCCAGTTCCGCGTGGTTTTTTTCGACCACGTTCTGGTATCCTTCGGCACGCAGCTGCCGGGAAATCGCAGAACCTATTAAGCCACGATGTCCTGCCACGTAGATTTTAGCGCGCTGTTCCATCAATCGTCATAGCCTCCGTTGATACGATAACCATGTTGTTCGCACAGACGGTCTTTTTCGGCCGTTTTCAGATCCTCCGCCACCATCATTCTAACTAACTCGGCAAAAGAGGTCTTGGGAACCCAGCCGAGCTTTTCTTTTGCCTTCGTTGCATCGCCCTGCAGAAATTCAACTTCTGTCGGTCGGAAATACCGAGGGTCGATCGCTATCAAAGTGTCACCGGTCACGACATCCATTCCTTTTTCTGCCCCTCCTGTGCCTTGCCATACAAGCTTTACGCCCACTTCGGCAAAGGAGTATTCAATGAACTCGCGCACCGAGTGGACTTCGCCGGTTGCGATGACAAAATCATCCGGAAGATCCTGCTGCAGCATCTTCCACATTGCCCGTACATAATCGCCGGCATACCCCCAGTCGCGTTGCGCATCCAGATTACCGACCCAGAGTGTTTTTTGCAGCCCCAGCTTGATTCGCGCCACAGCCCGGGTGATCTTGCGGGTCACAAACGTCTCACCACGTAT
>JBGSKE010000195.1:0-6331 GCA_041741355.1 Negativicutes bacterium
CAGCATCAGGCTCTGCAGAAAATATTTGTCCAGCATGGTGCGCAGCTGACGTTGATCGACGGAGCCCTCGACCGCGTCAGTCCTGCCGTTCCCGGCCTGGCGCAAGCGATTATTTTGTCGACTGGTGCGGCGTTGGGGCAGAGTGTCGACCTGGTTCTGTCCAAGACACAAGACCGGATCAACCGGCTGACGCTGCCGCAAGTATCCCCGCCACTGCTGGCGGTTTGCCGGCAGATTACGACCGCAAATCAAGTGGCGCTGCTGGACGAAGAACTGCAAATCAGCACCCTGAACACGCCTCACTCGCTGCCGGCCGGTGAACTGCTGAAACAAGCCATCACCAACCGGACCGAATCTGTAGTTTTATCCGGTGCGGTCGGCGACACGATTCTCGACTGCCTGCTAGCCAGCCAACGACGCGGCAAACTTCAACTGGTGCTGAAGAACGGCGCAGCCCTATTCTGTTCGCCAGAACTTTGGCGGCGATTTGTCGCTGCCGGTGGCAGTATCCGGGTAGTCGAGCCGATTCGCCTGTTGGCGGTCACCGTTAACCCGGTTTCACCGACTGGCGCCTCGCTGGATGCAGCCGAATTCTTTACCCAAATTGCCGCCGGGTTGACGCCATATCCAGTTTTTGACCTGGTACAGTCTTTTTGCACGATCGGTCGCAAGTAATAAATGAGGCGGAGCAGAGAGCCATCCCATCATGAGATGGCATCTTCGCAGGGAGATGAAGTAATGTCACACCTAATAATCGACGAAGCGCTGGTTGCCAAGGCCCGTGAGTCGGCCAAAATCATCGCCTGCCAGGTAAAACAGGCAGTCAACGGACTGACGACCTCCACCATTGAGCGCGCCAGTCTGCGGCTGCTCGGCATTGACGGAGTCAATACCGAGGGCGTGCCCCTGGTCAATATCGTCGTCGAACACCTGGCCGAGCAGAACCTGTTGGCTCAGGGTGCACTGACGCCTGTCGTTGCTGCAATGGATCAGCAGGGGATGACCGCTCAGGAAGTCGCGACGGCAGTTGCCTGCGGCGCATTGACCCTGACGAAATCCGACAGCAACAGCGACAAAATCAAAAATAAAACATTGCAGCTGGCCAGCGAGGCCTGCCGCAAAATCGCCGCGAACCGTCAGCAGCGCGAACAACTGATTCAGCGTCTGGGCAAAGGACCTACGCCCTATCTGTATCTGATTGTCGCCACAGGCAACATTTATGAAGACATCAAACAGGCAACCGCCGCCGCTCACCAGGGCGCCGACATCATTGCCGTAATCCGGACCACCGGGCAAAGCCTGTTGGACTATGTCCCTTACGGCGCTACGACCGAAGGCTTCGGCGGCACCTACGCCACCCAGGAAAATTTTCGCCTGATGCGCCAGGCGCTCGATGAAGCCGGTGAAGCAGTTGGTCGCTACATTTACCTCACCAACTATTGTTCCGGTCTGTGCATGCCGGAAATCGCCGTCATGGGCGCTTTGGAACGCCTGGACATGATGCTCAACGACTCCATGTATGGGATCATTTTCCGCGACATCAACATGCGGCGCACCTTTCTCGACCAGTTTTTTTCGCGGATGGTCAACGCCTACGCCGGAATTATCATCAATACCGGCGAAGATAACTACCTGACGACAGCTGACGCCTACGATCAGGCCCATACGGTGTTGGCATCCCAGTTTATCAACGAGCAGTTCGCCCTGATGTCAGGCCTGAAAAACGAACAGATCGGCCTGGGCCATGCGTTTGAAATCAATCCCGACAGCGAAGATGGTTTTCTCTGGGAAATTGCCCATGCCCAGCTGATCCGGCAGGTTTTCCCGCATGCGCCGCTAAAATATATGCCGCCGACCAAATACATGACCGGCAATATTTTCAAAGGCCAGGTGCAGGATGCGCTGTTCAATGTGGCTTCGGTAATGACCGGACAAACCATCCACTTGCTGGGCATGCTGACGGAAGCAATTCACACGCCCTTGCTGCAGGACCGCTATCTGGCGGTGGAAAATGCCCAATACGTGTTCAACACCATGCGGCATCTGGCTGACGAAATCGAATTCAAACCAACCGGACGCATTCAGGCCCGGGCCAGCGAAGTCCTGGCGCAAGCCGCCCAAATGCTGGCCGAAATCGAACAAATCGGCCTGATGGAGGCGATCAACCGCAAAATGTTTGCCGATATCTCCCGCCAACCGGATGGCGGCAAAGGAACAACCGGTGTCATTGTCAAAGCCGCCGATTATTTCAATCCATTTATCGATTTAATGCTGGGAGGTGCAAGTAATGACAATGCAACAAACAGCAACTGACAGCAACGGTCTGGTCAGACCTTACGGCGACACCCTCAATGACGGTGTTGTGCAGTTTTCGTTCACACTGCCGCTGCCGCATAATGAACTGGCTTGCGAAGCAGCCCGCGCCGTCGGCGAAAGCATGGGGCTCAGCGAAGTTTCCGTCACTTGCAGCCGCGATCTGGGCCAGGGCTTTTCGTTCTTTGTCCTTTATGGCAAGATGACCAGCGGCGTCGATGTGTCCCGACTGACGGTAACCAAGGCCGAATTTGAAACGATGAAGAAAGAAGCCATCGATCGTTATATTCAGGAACACTTCGGTCGCAAGCTGGTTTTTCTCGGCGCCTGTATCGAAACCGACGCTCATACAGTCGGCATCGACGCGATTATGAACATGAAAGGATTCAATGGTCACAAGGGTCTGGAAAGTTACCACGAGGTTCAGGCGATCAACCTGGGCGCGCAAGTCAGTTCGGATGATTTTGTCGCCAAAGCACTGGAAATGAAGGCGGATGCATTGCTGGTATCGCAGATCGTCACGCAAAAAAACGTTCATCTGGCCAATCTGACCCGGTTGGTGGACATACTTGAGGCAGAAGGCGTCCGGGACAAACTGGTGCTGGTGGTCGGCGGCCCCCGCATTTCGCATGAACTGGCCAAGGAGCTTGGCTATGACGCCGGGTTTGGCCCCAATACCTACGCAGAAGATGTTGCCTCATTTGTGGTACAGGAAATGAAACGAAGGGAGATGCGGTAAGTGGAAAAAATCGAGAGTTTGATCCGGCTGCGAATCAGCGCCCACGACGCCCATTATGGCGGCGGGTTGGTGGATGGCGCAAAAATGATGAATCTGTTCGGCGATGTCGCCACAGAACTGTTGATTCGGTATGACGGTGATGAGGGCCTGTTTGTCGCCTATGACAAGGTTGAGTTCCTCGCCCCGGTATTCGCCGGTGATTACATTGAAGCGGTCGGCCGCATCGTATCTGCCGGCAAAACTTCACGCAAAATGGAGTTTGAAGCCAAAAAAGTCATTGCTTCCGTTGCAGTTGCCAACCAGGATTCCGCCGCCGATGTGCTGGCGCAGCCTGTCGTTGTCTGCAAAGCCAGCGGCACTTGCGTTGTCCCGCTGACCTGCCAGAGAAAAAAGCATGAATAAGCTGATCATCACTGCCGCGCTGGTCGGCGCCGAAGTAACCCGGCAGGAACAGCCTCATTTGCCACTAACCCCGGCAGAAATCGCCGACGCTGCTTATACTGCGTGGCAGGCCGGCGCGTCAATCGTCCACCTGCATGCCCGCAAACCGGACGGATCGTCGACACAATCGGCGGCCGTATTCGCCGAAATCATCCGCCTGATTCGCCAGCGCTGCGATGTGATCATCCAGGTTTCCACCGGCGGCGCAGTCGGTATGACTGCAACCGAGCGACTGGAACCGGTCACATTGAAGCCGGAAATGGCAACGCTGACGACTGGCAGCGTAAATTTCGGCGCCGATATTTTCGTCAACAGTCCGGCTGATATCGAACAGTTCGCCAAAACCATCCAGCAATTCGGCGTGAAGCCGGAAGTGGAAATCTTTGACTCCGGCATGATTGCGACAGCTCTGCGTTTGGTTAAAATGGGGCTCCTGACACCGCCACTGCATTTTGACTTTGTGCTGGGTGTTCCCGGCGCCGCTCCGGCGACGCTGAAAACCCTGCTGCATCTGGTTGAAATGTTGCCGCCGGATGCAAGTTGGTCGGTGGCCGGCATTGGCGCGGCGGAACTGCCGTTGGCGCTGCACGCAACCCTGATGGGCGGTCACGTACGGGTAGGCTTTGAGGATAACATTTTCTTCCGCAAGGGAGTCCTGGCCGAGAGCAATGCCCAACTGGTGGAGCGCGTCGCCCGTCTGAGCAGGGAAGTCGGCCGGGAAGTCGCCACGCCGGCCGAAGCCAGGCAAATATTAGGACTGCCAGCCACTTCGTAATGGAATCAAAAGCGACGATGTCGGTTAAACCGACATCGTCGCTTTTGATTCCATTGAGGTTTTACCAACTTGCTTTAGCCAAAAATCGCTTTAGTCATCAAAAACAAGATGGAAGGACAAAGCAGACAACCCAGGCCGGTGTAGAACGTCGCCGTCATCGCGCCGTACGGCACCAATCGCGGATCTGTCGCAGCCAAGCCTGCTGCCGTACCGCTGGTGGTTCCCATTAATCCGCCATAAACCATTGCTGCCTGAGGATTATTAAGTCCGATATACGGCGCCATCAACGGCGTCAAGATCATGACCAAAATCGATTTCACTACACCAGCGGCGATACTGATTGCGATAACCGGAGAACTTGCACCCAACGCAGCGCCGGTGACTGGACCAACGATAAAAGTTACCGCACCTGCTCCGATCGTCGCCATACTCACCGTGTCTGTATAGCCAAACATGAAGGCAAGGGCAACCCCTACAATATAAGAAGTGACAATCCCAACAAACAGCGACAATACACCCGCCAGGCCGGTCTTTTTAATTTCTGAGAGACGGGCGCCAAAAGCGGTCGATACGATGGCAAAGTCGCGCAGCATCCCGCCACCCATCAGACCAATGCCTGACAGCACTTTGACATCGGAAATCCCTTTGTTTCCTCCGGTCATCAGACCACCCCAGTATGCCATCAGCAAGCCGAAGACAATCGCAATGGCCGAACCGTGAATGCGCTTATTGGTCAAATTGGAAACATAATACGACAGCCATGTGACAACCCCGATAACCATGAATGCCGTAAGGAGGCCGTTTTTCACAAAAAGAGCGGTGCCCATTTTTACCAGATCCATTACGAACCCTCCTTATTTCTTCCACTCGTCATCTGTCGACGGTTTGGTTATTTTGCCCAATATAGGCACAAACAGGAATGCGACCAGCACGGCGATTGTGCCCGCCAGAATGGCCAACGGTCCGCCTTTGAGAGCGGCCAAAACATTTTGCTGCGCCGCCATGGCTACCACGATAGGGATGTACATTGCACTCCAAAAGGCAATTCCACCTTCGGATGCCTTAGAAATCATCTTGTTGCTTTGCAAGTAGTCAATCAGCAGAATCAGAAACAGCATTGCAAAACCTACGCCACCGACATTTGCTTTAACCTTTAGCAACGCCCCCAGCATATCCCCAATGAAATTCCCGGCAAAATAACAGAACGCCAAAATCGCTACGCCATAAATTGCCATTGTTACGTTTCCTCCCAACTTGGGGTTTTGCGGAAGGTTTCTACTTCCGCAAACCCTATTTTCGTTACTCGATCACCATGATGACCGTACCGGCGGCAACCCGATCGCCTGGGTTCAGTTTGATTTCTTTTACCACACCATCAATCGGAGCGGGCACTTTTTGCTTCATTTTCATTGCTTCCATCGTAGCGATCACATCCTTGCTCTTCACTGTGTCGCCCACCGCCACCATAAATTCGATAATTTTCCCGGGAACGCGTGATTTGATTTCCATTGTTCATTCCTCCATATCATTTTTCTATTGAACTTCTGCCATCAGCGAAAGAATTTCTTGTTTCGGCAGTAAAACAACATCTTGCAGCCCTTTCGCCAAAACGCTGTCCGTAGACATTAACAATTCCGCCAGCTTGACCCCATAACCGGACGGCAGGGTCATTTCCACATCCACCTTGCAGTTCCAGCGTCTGCCGGTTTCAGACACCCAGTCGCCAAATCGTCGCATCACCTCTATCGACGTAACGTCAATCAGCAAATCCAAATCCGATCTTTCGTCTGTATAGGGCAATCCTGTATAGATTTCCAGCGCCGCCGATCCCCATACACCCATCTCCAGCGCCATACTTCGTGCCACTGCAGCGATATCCGCCAACGCTTTCAAGCAGGGTGTCCGGGCGACAAACGGCCTGCACAGGACTTCGTGCGGCGATACCACCGCAGTGACGGTCTGCGGCGAAACAAAGGCCGCTATCCGGAGGCGGTTTCCTTCCACACGATGCGGAGAGGAAAAACCTATGGGTATCATTCCCGGTCGCGGCATGCCCTCTTCCC